>JABDJQ010000459.1 GCA_013002425.1 Gemmatimonadota bacterium | reverse complement strand
TGAAAAGGAGCGCGGTGGAGAGCACCACGCTGAGCGCCGACCCGTTCTTCGACCACGAACGCGTGACGCCGTAAACGCGCGTCTTGAGCGACGAGAGATCGTGCGCGGCAAGGTAGTCGAAGATCATCGCCTTGTGCGTGCCCGTACGAAACGCCTCGCCGATCGCGAACAGGAGCATGGCCGCGTAGAGCGCCGCGAGCGAGTCGAATATACCGAAGAGAGCGAAGCTCGCGATGTAGGACAGAAAGCTCAGCATCATCGTACGGCGCCGGCCCGTCCGATCAGCCATCGCGCCGCTCGGCACTTCCATCAGATTGATACAGACTTCGCGAAAACCGATCAGAAACCCGATCGCCGTAAACGACAGACCCTTCTCCAGAAGGATCAGCATGAAGAAAGGTTCGAAGTAGCGCTGGTTCTTGAGAAAGCCGTAGAGGGAGAAACGCCGCAGCATGGCCTGATGAGCCGGGCTCGCCATTTCGGGTATCAAGAGGGACGCTCCATGTCACGAACCTACCACTGATAGATCGAGAGGATGCCGAAGGTATTGGAAAGGCCGTGCGCGAAAATGGCCGGCCACAGGCTGCCCGACGCGATCCAGACGACCCCGCCGAAAACGAGACCGCTGACGGTGGCGCCGGCAACGCCGGCCGGCCCCTGATAGAGATGGACGAAACCGAAAACGACGGCCTGGAGAAGCCAGGCGAAAAGCAGAACTTTCCGGTCGCCGCCGAGGGCGGTGCCGAGACCGCGCATCAGAACGCCTCGAAACGCGAGTTCCTCCCCGCATGCCGCGAATGTCCAGCTGAAAGCCAGGAGTATCAGAAGACGGGGCAGCGTTGTGACCGACTCATCGAAACGCGAAAGATCGCGGCCCGCTCCGAACAGAGCTTCCCACACAGGCGTCAGCAGCTCCCCTGCCAGCATTGCCACTCCGGCGCCTGCAATGCCGAGCGCGAGGTGCCGCAGCGGGGCGAACGGAATGTGAAAACCGATCCCGCCCCACCCGATCGGCGATCGCACGAGCCGTATCATGACGAAAACGGTCAGGGCAACGTAGAGAGGCGTGGGAATGCCCGACAAAGCGGCCATGCTTTCGAATGATCTCGTCGCCCACCGGAGAGCGCCCGTCAGAATCAGACCGAGAATGAAGAGAACGAGAAGAGGAAGAGGTCGCATGAATTTCACCCCTGCAGGGTTTGGTTGCACGGCCCGGAATGAAGGTGCTTCGTGAACTTTACCATGGGCCATCCGAAATGTCGGACGATCAGTCAGCGGCGTACTCTTCAAGCGTCGGCCATCGATCCGGCTCGAACGGACTCCCGATATCGTCGCAGATTCTCATCCAGCGTTCCCGCTGATCGACCGCGAAAAGGCACGGAACGTATCCCAGCCGCATGTAGACTCGAATCGCCTCCGGCATGTCCTCTCCGGTGCTTACGAACACACGCTTGAAGCCGTCGCTGCGCAGGCGGATCGTGGCGAGACTGCAAAGCCAGTTCGCCAGTCCGCGCCCCCGATGCTCCGGTACCGTCGCCACCCAGCCGAGTTGCCCGCCGTCAGGGAACATCTCGTCCTTCGGGTTCGCGAGACTGCCCGCGGTGGCCACCGGTTCCCGCGTCGCGTCTTCCGTCGCCAGCAGGATTCCTTCGGAAAGCGAAAGCCTGCGATACCGTTCGAGCCAGTTCACGAGATCGGGTCGAGCGTAACGGGGCACGGCTTTGCGATGGATGTCGATCCACACCGAGTCGAGAGCGCGGGGCAATCCCTGCACGGAATATCCTGCAACCGGTTCGGGAGCGGTGACTTCCTGCTCGCGCGGCAGAACCAGAACGCTCTCGGGCCGCCCTTCGAATCTCGAAGAGATCGCGCTCATCGCGTTGCTCGATTCGGAGTTCGATTCATGCGCTTCCCCTCACTCAGGCCCGTCGAGCAGATACGCACCGACTTCGGCGCCCGTCAGCCTGTCCGCAATGCATGAGTAATCGCCCTTCTGCTTCAACGTGTCTGCGATGCCTGCGAACTTCGCGAGAAGCGACCGGAACGGAAACGGTCCGAAGCTCACTCGATTGACTCCGATGGATTGCAGAACCGGGAGCGGCGCGGCGCTCGGCGAACCGAGAATGTTGATCGGAGATGAGATCCGGGCGCGAAGCTCTCGCACGGTCTCCTCGTCGCCGGGACCGACGGGATAGATGCAGTCGGCGCCGGCTCTCGCGTATGCCTCCGCGCGCGCGACGGCGTCTTCCGCGGCCTCCGCTTTGCTCTCGAACGACGATGACAGGAAGCTGTCCGGGCGCGCGTTGATCACGAGATGGATGCCGTGTCGCGCCGCGGCTTCCCGCATCGTCGCGATTCTCGCGCACTGGTCGTCGATCGGTCGAAGCGATGCGGCGTCTTCGAGCCCGTCTTCGAGATTGACTCCGACGACACCCGCTTCGATCACGGCGCGCGCGGTGTCTTCCAGCTCGGACAGCGTGCTCCCGTAACCGGCTTCGATATCCGCGGTCAGCGGAATAGTGACGCTGCGCGCGATACGCCCGATCACGTCGATCACGGTCTGGCGCTTGATCTTCTCGCCGTCCTGATAGCCGAGAGAGGCCGAGATCGCGGCGCTCGCCGTCGCGACCGCAGGGTACCCTTTCACTTCGAGGATCCGGGCGCCGATCGGATCCCATATGTTCGGCAGGATGAG
Source organism: Gemmatimonadota bacterium (assembly GCA_013002425.1). Classification (GTDB taxonomy): domain Bacteria; phylum Orphanbacterota; class Orphanbacteria; order Orphanbacterales; family Orphanbacteraceae; genus JABDJQ01. Next base: position 800 of record JABDJQ010000459.1, on the reverse strand, counting down.
AAGATCACCACCGTCATGCAGCGAGAGAAGCGTCGCTGCTTTCCGCTTCTGTTCCGTTTTCGATATCATGGGATCGGTTGCCTCCTGAAATTCTCAATCGTAGTGCTTCACGCGCGCCCAGATATCGGCAGGGGACGCACGCAGGTCTCTACACACGTAAAGGACCTGGTTGTCTTCCATCGGCAGGCAGTCGCGACACGTGAACAGGCCGGCCTCTTCGACGACGGCGAACGACCGCTCGTGATCTTCCCGTTCGCCCCCGATCACGATCATCACCCCCCCGTCGCAGTCGCCGGGCCCCCAGAGCCAGTAGTTGTTGTGTCCGGCGATGGCGCGCGGGAGTCCGAGCCCGGGGCCGTAGAAATCGATCGCGCCCGCCTGCCCGTAGTGCCGGGCGAAGATACACGCGCGGTCGCGATCTTCCGCGGGGAGCGCGTCGTAAACGGCGGCGACGGCGTGCGCCAGTTCCTGCCAGCCGTGCATGTCGGCGAAAAACTGCGGCAGCCGGCCCGTTTCATGGCGCTCGTCCGAGCCGGGCGCGATCCCGAGACGCTCTGCATACGCGACATAAGTGTCGACGGGGAGCAGAGGCTTCGCAACAGGCGCGAGCGCCGCGCCGCTGAGTACGAGCATGATCACGGTGGCCGGGCGGAGCCACCCGGCGTATCGCAAACGGGCGACACGCTCGAAGACGAGGGCTCCGGCGGCGAACAGCACCGGATAGAACGGGCTCAGATAGTAGGGCTTGGCGCTCCGCGACATCATCAGAACCATGACCGCGAGGTAGGCGAAGCCGATCG
>JABDJQ010000453.1 GCA_013002425.1 Gemmatimonadota bacterium | reverse complement strand
TCCGCGAGGGGGGCGCCCGTATTCATCGATCCGGTTTCGCTCGGCCGGTCGCGCGATCTCCAGACTCGGGCGAGCCATCGTTCGCCGCGCCGGAACGCAGAGTCGACACGAAGTCGCACGCCGGGTTCCCACGAGCGACCGGGCAACATGCGCGGTTCGATGGCTCCTCCCGCAACGGTTCCGTGGCTGCCGAGCACATGCACGACCGTTCTCCCGGGGAGGCCGATCGTGCGCGTGCGGAGCGAGCGGACGCCCGGGAGCGATCGCAGTCGCTCCACGGCTTCCGGGCACGGGTTTTCGTGCACTGGCGGGCCCGCGTTCAGCGCCCGGGCGACCGTGTGAGAGAGCGGAGGAGGGATTCCGAGCACGACGATCGTATCCGGCGGCGCCGCGCCATCCGTCTGCGGCGCTGTCGCGTGAAGCAGCAGAACGGCGCCCAGAATCAGAAGGACTCCCGCTCCACGGCTACGGGTCGCGCCGCCGTGGTTCCCCGTCATTGCCCGCGCACACGGCCATACGTGACGAGCAGCTCCCGCCGCCCGCTCGTTCCGGTCGAAGGTCGCGAGCGGGCGAAGTCGACGACCCCGTCGCCGTCGATGTCCATGACCTCGTACTCGAGAGTCTGCGTGTCGGCATATTGCCAGCGCGACGTTTCAGTCATCGTGAAAGAGCCGGCGCCCGTTCGAACCGTTGTTTGATGCAAGGTGAACGACGGGCCCGTGACGATCAGCATGTCCCGCACTCCGTCACGGTTCCAGTCGCGGGTGTCGTCGAAGCGAACCGGCCCTCTTCGATCGTCGTTCCAGTCTGCGTGAACGGAGAAGTCTCCCTTCTCCCGGCGTTCGAACCCGCCGCTTGCGGTTTGCAGATAGAGTCGTGCCCGCACCGGAACGGACCCGGACGCCAGCGCCCGCAGAATGGCGCCCGTGCCGGTTCCGGTTGTCTGGATGCGGAGGTCCGCGAGTCCGTCGCCATCGCGGTCGCAGACCGGCAGAAGTCGGCCCCACGAATCGATCGTGAGAAAGTGATCGGGTATCGGCCCGCATCCGGCGCCGCGGTTTCTGTGGATCGCGACCGACAGGTACGCATCGATCGGATCGCGCGGTTCTCCGGTCACGACGAGATCCGCGAGGCCGTCGCCCTCGAGGTCGCAGACGGCGATCCGCACGATCTCGTCCCGATCACGGTTCGACTCGGAGCGCTCATGGAAGGAGATACGGGCTTCTGCATGGTGCGTGAAAGACGTGCCGGGCCCGTCACCGGGCACGCCCCGGTGGACCGCCAGATCGTCTTCGGCGATCAGAATCAGATCGACGAGACCGTCATCGTCCCAGTGCGCCGGAGTGACTCGGGGCGACGTCGCCGTGATCTTTCTCCCACGGATTTCCGTTCGTGCACCGCCGGGGAGCGAGGTTCGCCCGTTCGCGGTGACAAGCAGCAGGGAATCGGAAGATGTGACAGCGAACGCGCGCCATCCGCCGTCCTGCACTGCGAACGGAAACCGCAGGAGCTCCTCTGTCGCCGCGCCGTAAGGCATGCGAAGCGTCCTGGAAACGGGAAGGGACCCGACCGCGGATTCGCCCGCGAGCAGGAGGAGCGAGTCACGACCGACGAGGAGCAGCGACGACGCGCGATCCACGGTGAACGAGTCGAGCACATCCCACGCAACGTACGAATCGCCCACGAAGAGGGAGTCGTCGACCCAGCGCTCTCTGTCGATCTGAAGCCTGACGCGGATCGTGCGACCATCGATGAGCAGCAGATCGCGCAAGCCGTCGCCGTTCCAGTCGCTGAATTCCCAGTTCGCGCCATCCGGGATCGGGATCGTGTCCTCTTCTGAAACATCCCACAGGTTCGCGCCGGCAGTCTCGTGTCCGGCCAGCTGAACCGCGAACAGGAGCGAAACGAGCATGCGCGCTCCGGTCATGACGCCGCTTCTTCGTGAGAGGCGCTCCGGCCGCCCGGTTCCCGCAACTCGCCGTCTGCCAGCTCGAAGCGTGCCGTCGGAAAGGTGGGCGCCGTGACGCTGTCGGACTGCACGATCACGATCGTCGTGTCTTCCAGGCGATGGATTTCGCTGAGCGTCGCGCCGAGTTGTGCGACCCGGTCGTCGCTCAAATACGAGAAGGGATTCTCAAGCAGGAGAAGGTCGGGATGATGCGATGCCGCGAGCACCATATTCGCCAGACGAGCCGCAACCGGAGAGCCCGCCCCTTCCACGCGATCCCAGCAGTCGCCGAGCCCCACTTCGACCGCGAGGTCGTCCGCGTATCCGGCGTCGAACGAATGAAGGCGCCCGCCGAGCCTCGTGACGTTTTCGCGCAACGTCGCTCCCGTATGCCAGAAGGGTGTTTCGAACAGAATGCCCATCGAGCGCAGGCAGTCCACGCGATTCCGGCGCATGTCCCTGCCGTCGACAAGAACGACACCGTACGTGGGGGCCAGCACACCCGTCAGAAGACGAAAGAGCGCGCTCCCCTCCCGGCTGTCCTGCGGATGAATCAGAATCCGCGCTCCCTCGTCCCAGCGGTCGTTCAGCGGGCCGATTGCGAGATGGGGGCGTATCAGCGTGAGATCGATGAGGTCGATGCTCGTCATTCAGCGCGTTTCCTTTCGGCCCCGAGATGCGAATCCAGTATCCGGACGCGATCCAGGCAAAGCGATTCGACTCGATTTCGACCCGCCCGAACGCGGGGTCGAACAGCCGCACCCGCTTCGCGCCTGCGTATTCGACGACGACAAAATGTTCCTCCTTCAGATGGGCGATGGAAGGATGGGGAAACGGCGCCTCTCCCGAGGCCGGGCAGCGGCCCCCGCTCACGTGATAACCGCGTCGCTCGGCAGCATCACGCAGCAGGCCGAAGTTCGTGCCCCCGTGCTCGAGCCGGACTTCCCGCGCGATGGCCGACTCGTCCGCGCAGGCTCCCCCGAGTTCCATGAGATAAGCGAGCGACGCCGCGCCGCAGGTGTCGTCCGCGCGCTGCAGCCGCGTCCGGTCCGTATCGAGCGCATCGCCCGTCATGTAAACGGCGAC
>JABDJQ010000436.1 GCA_013002425.1 Gemmatimonadota bacterium | reverse complement strand
CTCGGTCATCGACTCGGACGGCAACACGCGGGCGAAACACCGGATTCCGTACGGCGCGATCCTGAAGGTCGATGCCGACGAGAAGGTCGAAGTCGGCCAGCCGATGTTCGAATGGGATCCGTACTCGAGCCCGATTCTGACGGAAAAGAAGGGGACGGTGAAGTTCGTCGATATCATCGACGAGGTCACGGTCCGCGAAGAGCTCGATGACAAGACGGGTCTTCGCCAGCGGGTCATCATCGATGTCCGCGAGAAGAACCTTCACCCGACGATCCGGATCGTGGGCGCCGGGGGCCGCAAGGTCGCCGAATACCTGATCCCGACCGGGGCGCGGATTCTGTGCCACGACGGCGACAAGGTCGGCGGCGGGCAGACGCTCTCGAAGATTCCGCGGGAATTCTCGAAGACGCGCGATATTACCGGGGGTCTCCCCCGCGTGGCGGAGCTGTTCGAGGCCCGGAAGCCGAAGGACGCCGCGGTCGTCGCCGAAATCGACGGCACGGTGAAGTTCGCCGGTACGGTGCGCGGGCTCCGTAAGCTGGTTGTTACCAACGAGTCAGGCGCCGAGAAGGAATACCTGGTCCAGCACGGGAAGCACCTCATGGTCAAAGAGGGCGACTTCATCCAGGCCGGGGAACCGCTTTCCGAAGGCCCCATCAACCCGCACGACATTCTCCGGATCAAGGGGAACAACGCCGTGCAGGAGTACCTCGTGAACGAGATCCAGGAGGTTTACCGCCTCCAGGGGGTCCGTATCAACGACAAGCACATCGAAACGATCGTGCGCCAGATGCTCCAGAAGGTCCGGATCGAGGATCCGGGCGATACGAGCTTCCTGGAAGGGGATCAGATCGCGAAAGGGATCGTCAAGGAAGAGAACGAACGGCTGATCGCCGAGGGTGGGAAGCCGGCTACGTTCCAGCCCCTCCTGCTCGGGATCACGAAGGCCTCGCTCTCGACCGAGAGCTTCGTTTCGGCGGCCTCGTTCCAGGAGACGACCAAGGTGCTCACCGAAGCGGCCATCCGCGGGGCTACGGACCATCTCCGGGGCCTCAAGGAGAACGTGATCATGGGGAACCTGATCCCGGCCGGGACAGGCGTGAGCCACTGCCGCCGGATCCGGATCATCGAGCCGGAGGTGCCGCAGAAGGAAGAAGTGGCCGAGATCGTCGAGGGCGAAGAGCTCGGTGGAACCGAAGAAAAAGTGCTTGACAGCAAATAGGGCGAAAATTAGTCTAGATAGTCTGCGTCCTATGTATTTGAGCGCCTGAGTTTTTAGGAGGATAGATCTTGCCGACCATCAACCAACTCGTCCGAAAAGGGCGTAAGGTGGTGAAAAAGAAGACGAAAGCGCCCGCGCTGCAGTCGTGCCCCCAGAAGCGTGGGGTCTGTACGCGCGTGTATACGTCTTCTCCCAAGAAGCCGAACTCGGCCCTGCGTAAAGTGGCTCGCGTTCGTCTCACGAACGGGATCGAGGTTACCTCGTACATTCCGGGCGAAGGACACAACCTGCAGGAGCACTCACTCGTGCTCGTCCGCGGCGGCCGTGTAAAGGACTTACCGGGCGTGCGATACCATATCGTCCGGGGAACCCTGGACGCGTCCGGTGTCGACGGAAGAATGCAGTCACGTTCCAAGTACGGAACGAGAAAGCCGAAGTCGTAGGATGCCCAGAAAAAAGTATAAGAAGAAGTTCGAACTGAAGCCGGATCCGATGTGCGGCAACCTGACCGTCGCGAAGTTCATCAATAACCTGATGTACGGCGGGAAGAAGAGCACGGCCGA
>JABDJQ010000414.1 GCA_013002425.1 Gemmatimonadota bacterium | reverse complement strand
GATACGGAAGGGCCTTCAGGCCCTCTTTCTCCTCGCGCCTCTTCGACGCGGGCACGTCCCGCTTGATCGCACGCTTCGCTATGCGGGGCGGCGCGATCGAGTCGATGGCGGGCGTAAACGGCGCTCGCATCATGGCGCCGTCGAGATCGCGCGGAATGACCTCGCCGAGCAGCCCGAGCACCGTGGGGGCGAGATCCAGCAGCGATACCGGAGTTTCGGCGCGGCCCGGCTTCACGTGGGGTCCGGTCGCGAAGAGAACGCCCCGGCGATCGTGATAACCCGAAAACGTGAACGAGGGCGTCTTGAACAGCGGCCCGCCCTGGAACGGGGCGCCGCGGCCGAACAGGTAACCGCGCTCCCCTTCGATCAGGATGTCGGGCGCACTCTCCATGAAGCGGCCGGAATATACTTCATCTCGAAAATGCACGTTCTTCACGACCTGCTTTCCGTTATCGGGGTCGCGGATCGCCAGCAGCTTTTCGCGCAGTTCGTCGCGCAGCGCGTCATACTCCTCGCCGGGCGACACCACACCGTCATCGAACGCGCCCTTCGTGTTGATCGTGAGCCGTCCGCCGAGATGCGGAAAATAGAGCACGCGCGACTTCTTCGGATTCGTGCTGCAATACCCCTCGTCCCAGAGCCAGCGCAGCAGCGGCAGCTCGCGCGTGACCGGCACGAAACCGTGATCGGAAACGACCAGCAGGACCGTGTTTTCGTCACGCGCCGCGAGAAATTCGCCCACGATTTCGTCGACGCGAATCCAGTGATCCCGAATCGCGTGCTGATATCGTTCGCGCAGTACCGGATCGACATCGCGCCCTTCGGGATCCATGAACTGCCAGTAGAAATGTTGAATCTTGTCGCTGCCCATGAAGACGGTCCAGAAGAGCTCCCATTCTTCATTCCTGAAGAAATCGATCGCGGTGCGATAGCGCGCCTCCCGCGTGGCGTTCAGGTTCGCGAGGAACGCGTCCTCCCCGTCGGGCGGAAGATATTCGCCGTACTTGTCGAGCCGGTAGGCGCGCAGCTGATTTTCGAGCTCGGGCGGCCACGTGTAACCGGTCGGCCGGAGGTGCGGAAAGCCCGAGATCATGAGGCCGTCGATGGAGTCGGGCGGCGAAGTAAGCGGAATGCTGATGACGACCGAGCGCCGGTGCGAATCCGTGAGATACTCCCAGACGGCTTTCGCCTCCCGGTCGAGCGAAGTGGCAGGCTCGGTGATGAACTCGTCGCGGTTCAGCAGTTCGAAGTCGAACACGCCGTGCTTGCCGGGATTGACGCCGGTCACGGCCGAGGTCCACGCCGGCGCCGAAAGCGCCGGGATCACGGATTCCATCGTGGCGCTGAACGCCGAAGTCCGCAGCGTGGCGAGATTCGGAAGCAGTCCTTCGGCGAACCAGGGATCGAGCAGATCGAACGTGGCGCCGTCGAGCCCGATCACGGCGACGCGAAGGCCGGTGGGTTCGGGCTTCGCGCCCCCGCACCCGAAGGACGGCCCCAGAAAGAGCGTGACGCCCGCGAGCAGCGAAAGAGCGGTCCGGCGGCGCCAAGTTCCGCGGTTCTCCCGGTCGCTTCGTGTCAGCCGTTTCACTCGGGCGCCCTCCACTCCGGAGGGATCGCGTCCCATTCTCCCTCGAAGACGACTTCACCGTCCCGGAAGAGAAGCGTCCCGTAGTAACTGTAATACGGGATGCGCCGGGCGATGTCGACGATGTCGTCGCCTGGTCTCACGACGAGCGCGGCGCGCATTCCGCCCGGCTCCCCGGAATCCGTGACATAGAAGAAGGTACCGTCGCCGATTTCCTCGCCGCTGACGACCCACGACGAATCGTTCCGCGCGATCGGAAGCGGAATCGGGTGCGAGGCCGCCCATGCTTCCGGGCCGTCCCAGAGATCGATCGTAACCCCGTCCGGCTCTTCGCCGTCCTGCGTTTCGTCCTGCGTTTCGTCCTGCCCCCGAACGCTCACGCCCCCCTTCGGTTTCCACTGCGCCACGGCGTCCCGCCATACGGCGCTCGTGTCGGGAAGAACCACGCCGAAGCGGCGGCCGGAAAAAGCGGTCGATACGCTCGGCGGCATTTCGGCATCTTCGAGGCGGCGGAACAGGTCGTAGTCAGGGTCCATCGTCACGCGCACCACCGGGCTTTCGCTTCGCCACTCGAGCGTCCCCTCTCCTCGAACGAGAATCACGAACGCTTCGTGCCGCGCCCCGTCCCCGGTTTCGATTTCGATCGGAACGTCGAGATCGAAGAAGGGATCGTGCTGCCGTATCGTGACCGCGGTTACATGTTCGTCGTCATCGCGGGTTCGCGATACGCCGGCAAGCTCGAGCCGGGGCGCCCCTTTCCGGTCGACCCATTCATCGAAGAACCTGTCGAGGTTCGTTCCCGAATCATCCGCCACGACCTTCCGGAGTTCCTCCCAGCCCGCTTCCCTGCCGCGGTACTCCGCATAGAAATGCCGCATCGACCGCGCGAACGGAACCGGGCCCACGTGCTCGCGCAGCATGTGAAAGAAGAACGCGCCCTTCGTATACCCGATCGCGGTCTGATCAGGGTCCGTACCCTGCTCGAATTCCACGAGACTCACCGCGCGGTTCTCCGGCTGCTCGTTCCAGAAACGCTGCAGTTCGCGCAATCGATGGCGCCGCGCCGCCGCTTCGCCTTCTTCTTCGGCCTTCGCGAAGTCGGCCATGAAGTTGGTAAGCGCCTCGCACCAGTTCCCCTGATCGGGGTCGAGGAACACGCCGTTCCCCCACCAGTTGTGCAGCACTTCATGACGGAACGACGTCCCCGGAATGAACGGGAGCCGGAGCACTTTGCTGCCGAGCAGCGTGAACGAAGGCATGCCGTATCCCGTTTCCCAGAAGTTTTCGGCGAACGCGAATTTCGGATACGGATAGCGCCCGATCTGTCCGCCGTAGAGATCGAGATACCGGATGGCCGCGGCCCGGTACGTTTCCCACAGTTCCGTGGCATCGTCCGCCTGATAAAGGAGCCCGACGATCCGGATCCCCCTGTGGTCGGCTTCGTAGAAACGGTACGGTCCGGCGATGAGATAGATTTCGTCCATCGGGACTTCCGAAGCGTAGCGCGTCGTCTTTCTTCCGCCCCCGTCGGAGCGCGCTTCGAGCCTTCCCTGCGTCAGGACCTCCCAGGATTGCGGCGTGATCGCGATCAGCGAGAACGTATAACGCGAGGAGGGGATGGTCGGCACCCAGGCGGTTTCGTTCGAAAGGAACGCGCCCTGCTTCTCGATCGTGCCGGTCGTGCCGTCGGCGACGCTGTCCACGATGCTCCCGGCGTATTTGATCAGGATCTCCACGGCTTCATCCGTTGTCGACGGCAGCGCGGTGCGATAGCGCACGGCGTGTTCCCAGTCCGCGTCGTCGTGCGATTCCTCCTTCCAGGTGAGCGAGCGCCCGGCGGCGCTGATCGACTCGATCGTGAGGCCGGCGTGCAGATAGAACTGGACCGAACTCGTTGCGGCGCCTGCCACGAGGAACGTGTCGCTTGCGCGGATCTCAGAGC
>JABDJQ010000407.1 GCA_013002425.1 Gemmatimonadota bacterium | reverse complement strand
TGGTGTCGGTGCAAAGCTGGAATTCCGGAGCGGCGCATTCAGCGGTAAGGGTCCAGGCGACTTCGATCGTTCCGCAACCGCCGCCGAAAAGGGGAAACGCAACGGCGCCGTTCGCGTCGGTCAGTTGATGGAATTCTCCGTTTCCGCACAGTTGCACCTGCGCCCCTCCCCCCATCGAAGGATCCGGCGTGCCGACGCTCGAGACGTCGAGACGGATCAGGCAATCGGGCACCAGTTCACCCAAAGCGTTTCTGACGGTCGCGCGCACGATGATCGAGTCCATGTCACCGGCCGGACACCAGATCGCATCCACCTCCGGACAGGGGCTCGTCCCGGTCGCTTCGCATGATGCCGTTGCCGGAAGCGGAATATCGGCCTCTGCGCGGGGCACGATTCCCGGACAGGAAAGAACAGCAACGGCGGCGATCGCGCTGATCAGACAACGAAGCGATCGTGTGTTCGGGAGAGTGTCTGCTCCTGATTGCATCTGAATCGCTCCTTCCGTGGCGCCCCGCTCAGCGAGGATCGATGAGAACTGATCCTTACATAAACTATAGCAAGTTTTTCCGGTCTCTGCAGCCGGCTCGATTCTCGTCGCCTTCAGGAATGGGAAAAGGAGTCAGGAACGGGAATCGGGCACGGACAGTGGCCGGTGAAACCGGATTCGTGATTTCGTGATAGGATCAACGAAGTATCTGGCGCCTGTGAAGCCGGCACGACGCCCGTGGCCCTCATGAAAGGAGGCCGACGATGCGTGCCATTCCGCTCGCGGCGCTCGCCTGTCTGCTGTCATTCTCGCTTACGGTTTCCCCTTCTCCCGCCTGCACGTCTTTCTGTCTCGACACGCCGGAGGGGCCGATCTTCGGTGTCAACCTCGATCTCCTCTTCCCTGCCGACGGTCTCGTGTTCATGAACCGCCGCGGCATCGCGAAGGGCGGCTTCCGTCCGGGAACGACGGGAGCGACGCTGGAATGGGTATCGCAATACGGCAGCGTGACGTTCAGCCTGGCGGGAGCGGAATTCGCCTGGGGCGGAATGAACGAAGCGGGACTCGTGGTGTCCATGCTGGAGCTGAAGGCCGGCGGGAATCCGGAGCCCGACGAGCGGCCGGCTCTCAGCCTCGGGACCTGGGCACAGTACGTGCTCGACAACTGCGGCACCGTCGAAGAAGTCATCGAGCTCGACGAGAAGGTGCGAATCCAGGACACCGTGCCGCCGGCTCACTTCCTGATCGCGGACGCCGCGGGAGAGTGTGCGGCGCTCGAGTGGTTCGACGGCAGGCTCGCGTATCGCACGGGGGAAGACCTGCCTGTGAAGGCGATGTCGAACATGCCTTACGACCGTGCGCTTGCCGCGTATGAACGGGGCGGGCCGCGCTTCTGGTGGTCGAACCCCGGCCGGTCGGCCGAGCGGTTTGCGGGCGCCGCCGAGCGAAACGAGAACTTCGACCCGAAGCTTGACACGGATGCCGTGAGCTATGCATTCGGGACACTGGTCGACGTGGTCGCCGTCGGCTGGACGCAGTGGAGTGTCGTTTACGACATCGCGAAGCGGGAAGTCTGGTACGGGTCCGCGCGAAGCCGCCCTGCGAAGCACATCGCGCTCGACGACTTCGATCTGGCGTGCGATTCGCCGTTCCTGATGCTGGACGTGAACGCGCCTGTCGCGGGGAATGTCGCGCAGCACTTCGCACCGTACGACCACGACGCCAATCTCGCGCTGTTTCGCACTCTCTGTGAAGGATATGAAATCGAGGTATCGGATGAAGGCGCCGACGGGCTGATGCAGTTGATCGAAAGTTTCGAATGCGCGGAGGATGTGTCGTCCCGGCTCGGGCTGATCGATCGTTGACATCTGAGAATACGCGGGGCCCTGGATCCGTCTCCGTTCAGGAGTGCTCGTCGTCATGATCAACGCCGGCTACTTTCTTACCGCCGAAATGGCGGTCAGGAATTATCCAATCCGCATGCGCCTCACATTCCGCCCAACATAACCCACCAAAAAAAGGAGACCCCGCATGACCTGCGAGG
>JABDJQ010000402.1 GCA_013002425.1 Gemmatimonadota bacterium | reverse complement strand
TCTGAACGCGTGGTTCCTGGCGCTCGACATGAGCAACCCCGCGCCGTTCACGGTGAATGACGACGCGACGGATAACGCGACGACGGGCATCTGGGAGAAAGTGAACCCGCGCGGCACCGCGGCGCAGCCCGAAGACGATCACTCCACGACGAACGCGCAGTGCTACGTCACGGGCCAGACGCCGGTGAACGGCGGCCTCGGAGACAACGACGTCGACGGCGGCAAAACCACGCTCTACACCGGCATCTACGATGTCACGGGGCTCACGAATCCCGAAATCATCTATTACCGCTGGTTCGTGAACGACGCGGGCGGCGCGCCGAGCACCGACCCGTGGGTCACGGCGATCTCGAACGACAGCGGCCAGACCTGGACGACGGTCGAGAACACGCTCGCGAGCGACTACTCGTGGAAAGAGGTCCGTTTCCTGATCTCGGATTACGTGACGCCCTCGAACGGCATCCAGATGCGGTTCGTGGCGCGCGATGACGCGGTCGGTTCGATCGTGGAAGCGGGCATCGACGACTTCGGCATCCGCGGCGAAGTGTCGGTCTCGACCGACGTCGCGACGGGCGAAGACGCGGCGCCGACGCGGATCGTGCTCGAGCAGAACAGCCCGAACCCGTTCAACCCGACCACGAGCATTCGCTTCAGCCTGCCGACGGCGGGCGACGTGGAACTCGCCGTGTTCGATCTCGCCGGGCGACTTGTACGCACGCTCGAGCAGGGACGCATGGACGAAGGCTCGCACACGGTCACGTGGAACGGCCTGAACGATTCCGATCGTGAAGTCGCGAGCGGCATCTATTTCTACAAGCTGACGTCGGGCAAAACGAAGCAGGAACGCAAGATGGTCCTGATTCGCTAGATTCGTCCGGCGGCCTGCTCTTTTCGGATCAGAGCCCCGGTTCCCGCGTGGAATCGGGGCTTTTTTCGATCGGAGCGCAGTTTTTTGCGTCCATCGGGAATTTCGACACGTCTAACTCAGGTAGAGGAGTTCCTTGCTATAGTAGCGAGGTACGCACCCGCACTCCCCGCCGATGCGAATCCCGAATTCGGAACGAAAGTCTACCTGGAGGAAATATGAAAGCCCTGGCTATCGCCACTCTGTTTGCCACGATTCTCGGTCTGCCGGCAGCCGTGCACGCTTCCGACAGCCTGGTCTGCGACGTGACGCTTCTCTCCGTCACGATGGATTACGCCGAGAATTACTCCGATGTCTGGGGCTACGAAAAGAACGGCCACGAGTACGCCGTGATCGGCCACTTCACCGGAACCTCGTTCTACCGTGTCACGGATCCCGCGAACCCGGTTCTCGTCAAGTTCATCAACGGACCGAACTCGGGATGGCGCGACATCAAATCGTACCAGGACTACATCTACGTCGGCACCGAAGGGGGCGGCGGGATTCAGATCATCGATGTTTCGAACCCGGACAATCCGACGCTCGTCACTACATACAGCGCCACGGTGGGGAACTCGCACAATCTGTTCATCGACGTACCGGCCGCGCGGCTCTACGCCGTCGGCACTTCGTCAGGAGTGGTGATCCTCGACATTGCAACGCCCACAGCCCCGTCGTTCCTCGGCTCGTGGGGAACGGAATACGTGCACGATCTTTACGTCGAGAACGACACCGCGTACGTCTCTACGATCAGTTCGGGGAACTTTCACATTCTCGACGTTTCGAATCCGGCGAGCATCTCCGTGCTCACGACGCATTCGTACGCGAACGCCGCGAATCACAACGCCTGGATTCATCCGAACCACGACTACCTGATTACGACCGATGAAGCGCTTCGCGGCCCCGTCCGCGTCTGGGACATCTCCGACTTCCAGAACATCGTGCAGGTCGACCAGTACAAGAAAGCGGGGCTCACGTCCGCGCACAACGCGATCATGAAAGACAGCATCTGCTACGTAGCCTATTACACCGAAGGCCTGCGCATCATCGACATGACCGACCCGCCGAACTCGTTCCTGACCGCCTGGTACGACACCTCCCCGCTCGGCGACGTTACGGGAACGTACTCGGGCAACTGGGGGGTCTATCCGTTCTTTTCGTCCGGCACGATCCTGCTCTCGGACATGCAGAAGGGGATGTTCCTCGTGCGCTGGGATCCGGCGGTCGCCACGGGCGTCGAGAGCGGCGACGTTCCGGTCGCGTTTCGCACGAAGCTGATGCCGAACGAGCCCAACCCGTTCAATCCGACGACGCGCATTCGCTTCGCGCTCGAAGAGCCGGCGTTCGTCGATCTCGCCGTCTTCGATCTTTCGGGCCGCCTCGTGCGCCAGCTCGCGCAGGGACATGAGTCGCCGGGCGAGCACACGGCCGTCTGGGACGGCACCGACGCGAACGGTCGCGAAGTGGCGAGCGGAACGTATTTCTATTCGCTCCGCGCGGGTAGCGAAATCCGCACGAGAAAACTGAATCTGATTCGCTGATCCGCCCGTCGGATCGGACTTCGAACAAAGGAGACATTCGCATGCGTCTTGGTATTTTCGTCGGCGTGCTGTGCGCGCTGATTTCCGGAACCGCGTTCGGCGCGGAGGATTCCGTGCATTGCAACACGGTTCTGCTCGCCAACGTGAACGACTACCCGTCGAACCCGAACGGGTACCAGGACTGCTGGGGATACGTGGCGCCGAACGGAGACGAATACGCGCTCATGACGTACAACACGGGCACGATCATCTACAACATCACAGACCCCCTGAACCCGGCGTTCGTCTCGTTCCTGCCCGGTCTCGTCAGCTCGGGGTGGCACGACGTGAAGACGCTCGGCCACTACGCCTACGTCGTGAGCGAAGGCACCGGGCACGGCATGCAGATCATCGACATGTCGGATCCCGAAGCGCCGTTCATCGTTACGAACTGGTTCGGCAGCGGCTTCTCGACCGCGCACAACATCTTCATCGACACGACCTCGTCGATGGCCTACCTGTGCGGCACGAACGCCAATCAGGGGTTCCGCATGGTGGACCTCAGCAATCCGATCGCCCCCGTCCAGGTCGGCACCTGGAACACGCAGTACATTCACGATCTCTGGGTCGGGAACGATACGGCGTACGTCGCGTGTATCAACGCGCAGGAGTTTCGCATTCTCGACACGTCGAACCCGGCGAGCATCGTGAACCTCGCGACGTTCAACTACGGAAGATCGAGCCATCACATCGCCCCCCTCTCGGGGCACGACTCGTTCGTGACGGCCGACGAACAACCGAACGGGGCCGTGCGCTGCTGGAACGTCACGGACTACCAGAACATCTATCAAACGTCGCGCTACAAAGTCGGCGGTTTCGAAACGTCGGCTCACAACGTGCACACCGTGGGCGACACCGCGTACATCGCCTACTACGGTAACGGCCTCCGGATCGTCGACTTCAGCGACCGGGACAACGAAGTCGAACTCGGCTTCTGGGATACGCATCCGCAGCCGGGCGCGGGGGTTTACGACGGCGCCTGGGGGTGCTATCCGTTTCTTCCTTCGGGCACGATCATCGTGAGCGACCGCCAGACCGGCCTCTATCTGATTCGCCTGCAGACGGCGACTTCCGTTGCCGACGGCGCGCCGCTTTCGACGACGCGCGCGCAGCTGCTGCCGAACATGCCGAACCCGTTCAATCCGACGACGAGCATTCGTTACTCGCTGCCTGCTGCCGGCCCGGTCGACGTGGCGATCTACAGTCAGTCGGGACGCCTCGTGCGCAATCTCGTGTCGGGCACCGAAGACGCGGGCACGCACACGACGCTCTGGGACGGGCGGGACAACTCCGGCCGCGGCGTCGCGAGCGGCGTCTATCTCTATCGCCTCGAGTACGACGGCGCTACGGCGGAGACACGAAAGCTGAACCTGATCCGCTAGCGGATCGTACGGCGCCTCCCGGGTTGCATGACCCGATAGCCCGGGAGGCGCCGGCTCCCTGCTCCTCCCCGGCTCGGAAATCCCCCCTGCTTTCCCTGTTGCCCCCGAAATCCCCCTTGCCTTATTCTCCGTTCATTCCACCGGCCGGCGTCGCCCGGCCCAACAACAGTCGATTCGTGAGGGGACACGTGATGGGAAAGATCAAAGCAGCGAAGAACGCGGATCGGTACGATCTCTATATCAAGTCCGTGCAGGATCCCGATTCCGAAGTGAAGTTCGTCCGCAGGACGTTCAACAAGATGTTCCACAAAGAACCGCGCACGTTGCGCGAAGATTTCTGCGGCACCGGAGCCGTCGCGTGCAGTTTCGTCAGGACCTCGCCCGAGAACCGCGCCGTGGGCGTCGATCTCGACCCGGTACCGCTCGCCTGGGGACGCGAACATCACCTCGCGCCGCTCGGGGAAGCGGCCTCGCGCGTGAAACTCATGGAAGGCGACGTGCTGCACCCGCCGGACGAGAAGTTCGACATCGTGTGCGCCAACAATTTCTCGTACTTCGCGTTCAAGACACGGGAAAAGCTCTCCTCATACTTCCGCGCCGTGCACAAGACGTTGAACGACGAAGGATTTCTCTACCTCGACATCTACGGCGGCCCCGAAGCGATGATCCCGCAACTCGAAGAGTGGGAGTACGACGACTTCACCTACGTCTGGGACCAGGACTTCTACGATCCGGTCACCGGCGACTACCGCTGCTACATCCACTTCAAGTTTCCCGACGGAAGCAAGATGAAGAAGGCGTTCAAGTATGACTGGTGTCTCTGGAATCTCGTCGAAGTGAAGGACCTGCTCTACGAGGTGGGCTATCGCGAAG
>JABDJQ010000367.1 GCA_013002425.1 Gemmatimonadota bacterium | reverse complement strand
GCTCCGGCGCGCGGCGGAAGAGAGAGAGGACCAGCGGTCGTTCGAAAGCGCTCTTCGCGAGGACGGAATCTCGCTGATCGCCGAACTGAAACGGGCGTCTCCTTCCGCGGGCCTGATCCGCGATGACTTCGATATTCCTTTTCTATTGAATCAGTATGAAGGCGGGGGAGCGCGCGCTCTCTCGATCCTGACGGACGCGCCTTACTTTCAGGGCGCGCTCGGTTACCTGAGCGAGGCGCGGAAGATCACGTCGCTTCCGGCTCTGCGCAAGGACTTCCTGATCGACGAATACCAGATCGCCGAAGCGGGTGCGGCCGGCGCCGACGCGTTTCTGCTGATCGTCGCGATCCTTTCCACGCAGCAGCTGGCAGACTATATTGTCCTTGGCCGCGACCTCGGCATGGACGCGCTCGTCGAAATTCATGACCGCAGGGAACTCGATCGCGCCGTCGAAGCCGGCGCGAATATCATCGGCATCAACAATCGCGATCTTCGCAGTTTTCATGTGAGCCTCGATACCTCGGTCGAACTCGGAGAAGCGCTCCCGGAAGAGTGCGTGCGGGTCAGCGAAAGCGGCATCTATACGCGCGACGATGTCGAAATGCTCGAGGGCGCGGGCTTCGACGCGGTGCTCGTCGGGACCAGCCTGATGCGAAAGCCGGAGCCGTCGCGTCTCATTCGCACGCTTCTCGGGCACGACGGTTAGACGTGCCCGATCGGAACGAGAATCAGAACGATGATGGGGAGACCGCCATGAACCGTGCGGGCATCATCAAGATTTGCGGGCTGACGAACGAAGGGGATGTTGCCGCCGCCGCGCGCCTGCGCGTCGATCTGGCGGGCTTTCTGTTCGCGCCGAGTCCGCGTCGGCTTGATCCGGCGCGGGCCGCGGAACTGATCGCGGCGCTTCCCGAAGGCGGCCCGGAGCCTGTCGGTGTCTTCGTGAACGAGTCGCCGGAGCGTGTTGCCGAAATCGTGGCGCAATGCGGGCTGGCCTGGATTCAGCTTCACGGCGAGGAACCGCCGGGGTTTGCGCACGGCATTCCCGCCCGCGTCATCCGCGCCGCGCGCGTCGGGCCCGGTCGCGACTGGAACGACATCGTCGCCGACCCGGCCGATCTCGTGCTGCTCGATTCGTACGTGCCGGGGGAAGCGGGCGGCACCGGGAAGACGTTCGCGTGGGACGCGATCGATCCCCGCATGGCGGACCGCGGTTTCCTGCTCGCCGGGGGGCTGGGTCCGGACAACGTGGCCGAGGCGATTCGAATCGCGCGTCCGGCCGGTGTCGACGTCTCGAGCGGCGTCGAGCGCGCGCCCGGCCGCAAGGATCACACGAAGATGGAACAGTTCGTGCGCCGCGCCCGGCGCGCCTGGGAGGAATGCACCGATGCTGCGAAGTGAACCGAATCGGGCCGGGTATTTCGGTCGCCACGGAGGGCGTTTCGTTCCGGAAACCGTCATGCCCGCGCTTCTCGAACTCGACGAAGCGTATCGCTCGGTCAAACGCGACGCGACGTTCCAGAAGGAGCTCCGCCGGTGCCTGCACGATTACTGCGGCCGCCCGACGCCGCTCACGTTCGCGGAGCGCATGACGAAGGATCTCGGCGGCGCGAAAATCTATTTGAAGCGTGAAGATCTCGTCCATACGGGCGCGCACAAGATCAACAACGCGATCGGCCAGGTGCTGCTCGCGGATCGCATGGGCAAAAACCGCATTATCGCCGAAACGGGCGCGGGACAGCACGGCGTCGCGACAGCGACCGCCGCCGCGCTGCTGGGCAAGGAATGTATCATCTATATGGGTGTCGACGACACCGTGCGCCAGGCTCTCAACGTGTTTCGCATGAAAATGCTCGGCGCCAAAGTCGTCCCTGTCGATTCCGGTTCCCGCACGCTGAAAGACGCGATCAACGAAGCGATGCGCGACTGGGTGACGACCGTCGCCGACACGCATTACATCCTCGGCTCGGTTCTCGGGCCGCATCCCTTTCCCAC
>JABDJQ010000667.1 GCA_013002425.1 Gemmatimonadota bacterium | reverse complement strand
ATACGAAAGACACCATTGATTCCATAGAGGGCGATCGCGCGCGATCGTCCCGACACGGATGCGGGAGGCTTGAAATATGAAATCGAACGGATCGAGATTGCCCACCCTGCTCATCATCGGTTTTCTCGCGCTGGCTTTCATACCGCCGCGAGCACCGAATGTGTCCTGGGCCGAGGATGCCGAGGCGGAGAAGGCGGAGTTCACGGGCGTCAAGAAGTGCAAGATGTGCCACAAGAGCGAGAAGCAGGGCGAGCAGTTCCGCATCTGGACGGAGAGCAAGCACTCCCACGCCTATGAAACGCTCGGCACGCCCGAAGCGGCTGAAGTCGCCAAAGCGCAGGGGATCAAGGGGAACCCGCAGGAAGCGAAAGAGTGCCTGCGATGCCACGCCACGGCCTACGAGATGACGGCCGAGGAACTGGCGTCGTCCAAGATGACGATGGAAGAAGGCGTGAGCTGCGAAAGCTGCCACGGAGCGGGTTCGCTCTATCAGAGCAAGAAGACGATGAAGGCTCTTACGGCGGGAGAAATCGAGCCCGCCAGCGTCGGACTCCTCGATCCGGGCGAGAAGACGTGCATTCAGTGTCACAACGAAGAGAGTCCCAACTTCCCGGGATTCGATTACGTAAAGATGTATGCCAAGATCGCGCACCCCGTTCCCGCACCGGCCGAAGGCGCGGAGAAGTAGGGGCATGACGGGAAGTCACAGTTTCCCTGCGACCTATTGAAGGGAGCCGCGAAAGCAATGTTTGCAAAGAGCATTTATCGGACCTTGATTCTCGCGATGTTCGCGTGCGCTCTGCTGGCGTTCACGTTCTTCGTGACGGAAAGCGACGTATCGGCGGAGGAGAACCCGCGCGTGAGTGCGGACTGTCTCGACTGCCATGAAGGTCTCATGCTCACGGGCAGCGCCCATGAGCTCTGGGAGGGGGCGATGGACGGTCCTGAGGCGCACATCGCCTGCACGGATTGTCACATGGGAGACGCGCGCCACTACGAGGAAGACCCCGAAGAGTATCCGATGACGAACCCTTCGGACCTCAATGCCGGGATGGAAGCGAATCTGTGCGCTTCCTGTCATATGAATCCCCACCAGCAGAACATGCTGGAGAAGAACATTCATATGATCAACGAGGTGAGCTGCAGCGGCTGCCACTCCATGCACGGGAACACGCACGCGGGGCTGCTCAAGGCGGAGGAACCCGGTCTTTGTCTCGATTGCCACACCAGCGTCGAGGGAGAGTTCGCCAGGCCGTACCGCCACCCCGTGAACGACGGCATCGTGGCTTGCAGCGAATGCCACATGACGCTCGACGAGACGACCCGCGAACTCTCTTACAACGGAACCAACGTGTGCATGGAGTGCCATGCCGAATTCCAGGGACCGTTCCCGTACGAGCATCCGGCCACTCTCGACTATTCGACCGAAGAAGGAGGGTGTCTTACGTGCCACGATCCGCACGGCTCTTTCCTTCCCAGAATGCTCACGCAACCCTACGAGGCGCCGCACTTCCAGCTTTGCTCGCAGTGTCACGCGGTGCCCGGCCATAACATGAACAGTGTGCACGGAACCGCATGGGCCGGCGTTCCCTGCAGCGATTGTCATACGGACATACATGGCTCATACGTAAGCCGCCTCTTCCTGAGTGAAACTCTCGAGGGCGAGGGGTGCTTCAACGTCGGCTGTCACAAGTTCTAGGGCGGTGCAGTAATGCGAAGGAACATGATTGCGATTCTGATGGTCATGCTTGTCGGCGCGCACGCCGCTTCCGCGGTAGCCGGCACGTTGAACGGCAGAATCAAGCTGGGCGGCGTTTCGCTGGACGAAGAGGGAGACCTCTCGGCGGTTCAGGAAACGTACAACATTCACGACGGCTTCTCGATCTCCCAGATCCGTCTCGACGGGTCGCTCAAGCCGCGGCAGTACTTCATGCTGAATCTGCGGGAGATCAATCTCGACGGTCGTCAGGGAGATTTTCTCTATCGCGTCCCGGGCCGGTTCAAACTCACGGCGGGGTACGATCAGCACCGGCAGGTCTTCGATTCCGAACGCGCGGTCAACTCCGAGCGCAAGGACATGAAGTTCGGTCTGCAGTACTCGCCGTCGAAATGGATGAGTCTCTCCGGTAACCTGGGCTATCTGATGCGCGAAGGCGAGAGGCTCCGTTACCCGATGAGCACGGGAGGAGTGCTGGGGCCGACCACGACCGCGCTCGGTACGGAGTACGACAACGTGCTGCTGACGGGTCGGATCGGGGCGGATCTGCACAAAGGCCGGCGCGGTGTCGCGGTGACCTACCGTATGTCCGACTACACGGATGATCTGAACTCCGGGGCCGACAGGACGGGTTACGTCGTGTCCGCCCGCGCCTACATGCCTGACTTTTATTACGACAAGGCGACTCATCTCGTGCGCGGCGCGTACGGGGTGCGCAAACTCTCGGAAGGCGATATCGAATACACGCTCGCGAATTTCCAGTACACGGGCGTCGTGCAGCCGGTCGACGAGTTTCAGTTCAAGTACAATTTCGACGCCAATCGTATCGATCACGAAACCACGGATCTGCAGACCGACCGGTACCAGAACAACTTCGACGCCACCTATTTCCATAAGCACGGGCGGGTGACCGGCGGTTACGGATACGAGATGAACGATGACGACCGCACGCTCACGAGCTATCAGAGCTGGCGCGCCGGTACGGCTGTCCGATTCGCGAAGAAGTACAGCGCCCGTATCGACTATTCCGGGCGGGTCAAGAAGGACGAAGAGGAGTTGACGCTTCTCAAAGACGTCGAAGCTTCCCGGCTGCGCGCGCGCGTGCAGGTGGAGCCCCTCGACGACGTGCTTCTCGGCGCCGGATACGTCCAGCGCGAGCGCGAGTATCCCGATATCGACGTGAAAGCAGAAGGGGATGTTCTGAATCTGTTCTGGCGCTACGGCCTGGATGGCTGGGGCTCGTTCTCGGGCGACTACAGTTTCTCGACGGATGAATACACCGATCTCGTGGCCGGCTTCGAAACCGAGAGTCATGTGGTTACGGGACGGGTTGATTG
>JABDJQ010000358.1 GCA_013002425.1 Gemmatimonadota bacterium | reverse complement strand
ATTCTGCAGAACCCGGACGGGCATGCGACCTACGCGCGCAAGGGGGTGCGCCCTCCCTCGAAATCGTATGCCGTCGACTACGCGGACGTGCGGGGACAGATTCTCGCGAAGCGCGCGGCGGAGATCGCGGCGGCAGGCGGCCACAATCTGCTTCTCGTCGGTTCCCCCGGTTCGGGCAAGACGATGATCGCCCGGCGGCTTCCCACGATTCTGCCGCCGCTCTCGGAGGAGGAAGCGCTCGAGTCGACGCGCGTTCACTCGGTCGCGGGCACTCTCGCGTCCGGCGTCTCGCTCCTCCGCGAAAGGCCGTTTCGCGCGCCGCATCATTCCGTATCACAGGCGGGGCTTCTCGGAGGCGGCTCGCATCCGCGGCCAGGCGAAGTCTCCCTCGCGCATCACGGCGTGCTCTTTCTCGACGAACTCCCCGAGTTCCGTCGCGGCGCGCTCGAAGCGCTTCGGCAGCCGGTCGAAGAGGGCAACGTGCGTGTCGTGCGCGCGGCGGCGTCGGTTCGTTTTCCGTCGCGCTTTCTGCTCGTGGCCGCGATGAACCCGTGCCCGTGCGGTTACCTGGGAGAGACGCGCTGCTCGTGCGACGCGTCGCAGGTGAGCCGCTACGCGGGCAGGCTTTCGGGGCCGCTCCTCGATCGCATCGATCTGCAGGTCGAGGTGGCGCGCGTTCGGAAAGAGGATCTTGCGGGGGGAACGCCGGGGGAGGCGTCGGAGTCGATTCGCGAACGTGTTGCGACGGCGCGCACGCTGCAGGTCGATCGCTACGGTTCGGCGCTCCTTCGGAACGGCAGCGTGGAACCCGGTGAACTCATCGCGCGAGGCAACTTCAAGTCGGACGCGGTTGCCTTTCTCGGAAACGGAATGGACAGGATCGGTTTCTCGGCGCGCGCCTACAACCGCATTCTCCGTGTCGCCCGCACGATTGCCGATCTCGTCGCGGAAGACGCCGTCGAGGAAAGACATATCGCGGAAGCGATCCGCTACCGGCTCATGGACCGCCCGCGCTATGCAGGGAGTGTCTGAATGTACGCCCGGGAGGGCGGAAGTATGTGATATAATGCAGAAGACGGCCGGGTACGGTGATTTCCTCAATCGCTGCCGAGCCGGCATCACTGACGCTCAGAACGCCACTCGGCAGGGAGCGCAGTGCCATGAAAAAGCTACTTCCTCTTCTCGTCGTGTTCCTCTTCTCTCTTCCTTCTCTGAACTGTTCCTCGCCCAGCAGCGTCGACGACAGCGACGGCGGCGGTAACGGTGGAGGGAGCAACAACATCGTAACCACGCGGAGCCACTCGGTCCTGATCGGTACGATCGGCGCCGCCGGCGGTGTCGAAACGGTGAACGCACCGGGCGAACCGCTGGACGGGATGACGATCGCGGTCCCCGGCGGGGCGTACGACGCGGCGTTCGACTTCGATATCTCGTACGCGCCGATCGTGTCGCACGACCTCGGCGAGTATTTCGATCCGGTCGGACCGCTCATTCGTGTGACGACGACGACCGGCGCGTTCGCTGATTCGATCATGACGCTCGCGATCCCGATCAGCATCGATTCGGGCTCGTTCGCGATGGCGTGGGCCTACGACGAATTCACGGGCGAAGTCGAAGGCCTCCCGCTTTTCGATCTGACGAACGACCGCATCACGATCGGCACGAGGCACTTCGCGACATCGAACATCTACGGCGGATCGTCACAGGGTAAGTCGCTGCTCCGCCCGGACGATCTCAATTCCTACATGAACATTCTGATCAGCCGGATTCCGGAGTCGGAACTCGCCGCGCAGGGCGTCATCGCGTCCGGGTTCAGTCCGGGCAGGGACGACTGGGAGTTCGTGAACAGGGGGTCGTTCATCGCCCCGGGCGGACACTGCGCGGGCCAGGCGATGACGGCGCTCTGGTACTACTCGACGATCAAATCCCCCCAGCTGTTCGGGCTGCTCGACACGGAGCCCGGCATTTCGCCCGACAACCGACTGGGGTACCGGTTCGCTTCGACCGTTCAGAAAGACAGCGACTTCCTCGGTTGGGCGAACGCGATGGGATGGACCTACGCGCTCGATCGGGTGTCGTTCAACGCGTTTGCCGCTTCCATTCTGCAGACCGGGGAGCCGCAGTCCGTGCTGATCCGGAACAGCGCCGGTGACGGCGGACACGCGATGATCATCTACAAGGTCGATTACAACAGCGGCATCCTGTATGTCGCCGACCCCAACTACCCGGGGAACCGGCACTTCTCGACAGGCGAAGTATCCGTTCGCCAGATCAAATTCGCGAACGGGAAGTTCGAGCCCTACATCACGGGGCTGCGCGCCGACAAACCCGGCGTCTCGATGGACCAGATCGGCTACTCCGGAAAATCCGCCTTCATCGACTGGGCGCACATCTCGAATCGCTGGCAGGAAGTGCAAAGCGGCACGATCGGCAACGACAGGTTCCCCGCGGCGGTATGCAGCCTGGAGATCAAGGGACACAATGGGGTTTATCTCGCGCCCCCGGTGATGCACGTCGGAAACGACAGCATTAACCTGTGGATCAGGATGACCGGTATTCCGAACGCGAACCTGGGCCGCAGACTCTACCGGGGGACAGAGCGCGTCCCCCTGGACCTGTGGATCCCGCTTCAATCCGGGGGGGATCGCCTCGGCATGGAAATGCTCGCAAAGGTCGGAAACGATTACGAGTGGGTCGACTTTCAATACACGACCTATTTCATCGACAACGTGCGGATCGAACCGGCGCTCGTCGTCGGACAGAAGGG
>JABDJQ010000665.1 GCA_013002425.1 Gemmatimonadota bacterium | reverse complement strand
GTGTTCGGATTCCTGTTCGTTTCCCGCTGGAGACGAAAAGGATGATGCGCTTCCCGCGGTCTCTTCGCATGCTTCTTGCGGCAGCCGCGATTCTGCCGTCCGGCTGTTCCCGATCCGCGGACGACGGGCCGCCGCTTCTTTTCCCTTCGGCTTCGGCGCTGCCGGACAGCTTCGTCATTCGCAACGACTCACTGGACTTCCATGCGGTCCCGCGCGCGGGCGCGCTCTGGATGACGCGTCCGATCGAAGACTGGGCCGACGTGCAGCGCACGGGAACATTGCTGCAGATCGCGCGGGCCGGTATTCGCGTACGGGTCGTGGCGGACGATGTCGACGACTGGAGCGAGTACGGCCTAGGCCCGCCTCGGGCGATCGTTCGTGTCGGGGAAGAATCGCTCGCGCTCGGCAGCATGAATCCGACGCGGGACGGCATGTACGCGCGAACACCGGAACTCGATGCACGTCTCTCTCTCGTCGGTACTCCGTATGCATCATTCACGACGCTCACCCTCGAGGAGATTCGCGATCGCCACGCTCTGCGATTCCCGATCCGTGATCTCCAGGCGATCAGGATCAGCGACCGCACGGGGGAGCGTAATGCATTGCGGGAGGGAGAGAGGTGGACGCTCGAAAGGGAGGGCGTCCGCGCGGACGGACAATCCATCTGGCGCATCGCGTTCCACCTTTTGAACGGAACGATTCACTCCTTCGGCGCGCTCGACTCGGCGTTGCGCGATACGACGATCGTTGTCGATCTGGCTTGGGGCGAAGGACTCTCCGGGCGCGTGTCGTTCGGGGGCGCGCTTGCAGGCACGGCTCTCGTCACGGCGGCGTCGAGCGACCGGCCCGGCATCTTCCATTTTCCCGGCCGGGTCCTCGATTCCATCATGGTTCATGCTTCCCCGCTGTACGACGAGCGTCTTTTCTCGAAGGCGGCGACGCGCGCGGGGGAAGTGCGCGTGCGCGAGGAGGAGCGCGCCGTGACACTGGTTCGCAGCGAGGACGGCTGGCAGCGCGATGTTGCCGGAGGGCAGGCTCTCCCCGGGCCGTCGGCCCGCGCGTTTCTGCGAAACCTCGATTCGATCCGGCTCGAAGGGGTCGTACCGGCTCCGATCGCGGAGACGTTTCGGGAGAGCGGCTGGCGGATCGAAGTGGAGGGAGAAGGGATTTCGATCGACGGGGCGAATGACGGCGTCGTGCTCGTAAGAAGGGATGACGAGCGCGGAGTCCTCTCTCTCGACCCGGCACTCTGGAGAACGCTCGAGGCGCAGGCGCGCGCGCTGCTGGCGCCATAGAGAAAGGCCCGGGCTTTTGAACACCCGGGCCTTTTTCAAATCAACTGAGAACGATCTAGAGCGCTTCTTTGAACGCTTTGCCCGCTTTGAAACGGACGTTCTTGCTCGCCTTGATCTTGATGCTCTCACCCGTCTGCGGGTTGCGGCCCATGCGAGCCTTGCGCTTGGAAACGCCGAAGCTGCCGAAACCGGCCAGCTGGACGCCGTCCGTCTTCTTCGTGTGCTTCTTGATCGTTTCGAAGGTGTAGTCGATGATTTCGCGCGCCTGACGCTGCGAGATATCGGCCTTCTTCGCTACTGCAGTGATCAGATCTCCCTTGTTCACGGTTCACCCCCTGTGGGTTAAAGGTTTATGGTTCGAAAACCGCGCTGAAAGTAGCTTTGGTAAAGGGGCCTGTCAACAAAAAAACCGAAAAAACCGCGAGTTTCTCGCTTTTTTTGCACATCGTGTTCCGGAATCCCTTGCGGGGCCTGCCGGGTCGAGGCGGCAAAAAACAAAAAAACGGGGCCTCGTCTGTCGCGACGAGGCCCCGTTTACAGTCGAAAACGAGCGTCGGAATCTAGCGCGCTGCTTCCGCTTTCTCCACTTCCTTCAGATACTTGTCGAGCGCCGCGGCCTGCTCCCCGGCGGCTTTGCGGCCCTTGAACTTCGTGTCTTTCGCGGCAGCCTGGTAGTGCTCCAGCGCTTTCGCGTCCTGGTACGACTGCTGATAGTAGATCGCGAGCTGGTAATGCGAACTTCCGTGTTTCTGGTTCCGCTCCAGCACGCCGAGGTACTCGGCTTCGGCTTCCTTCATCTGCTTCTGGCTCCGGTAGATTTCCGCCGAGTAGAAGTACGGGCGGTAGTCACCCGGCTTCAGCGACTTCGCCTTCCCGAGATGAGAGAGAGCCAACTGGTTCTTGCCGAGCTGCTGGTAGATGAGCCCGAGATCCGTCTGGATCGAGAAGAGCGTCGACTTGTCTTTGCCCTTCTCGATGTACTGCTCGTAGTACTTGATGGCTTCGTCGAACTTCTTGCTCGCCTTGCCGTCGTCGTACTCGATCCGGCCCAGGCGATAGAGCGAGATCAGATGCGCGTCGGGCGCGAGCGTCAAGCCCTTCTTGTATTCGGTTTTGGCCTTCGTCGTCTTCTTCGTCTTATAGTAGAGATCACCGAGCGCGTAATGCACTGCGGCGTTCCCAGGCTGCAGTTTTACGGCGGCCGTCAGATGAGTCTGTGCGTCCGCGTACTTCTTCGCGCGCAGGAAGTAGTCGCCCGCGCCGAGTCGTGCGTCGAAGTTGTCCTTGTCGAGGAACTCGATCACCGTCAGATAGTTCTTCTTGACCGTGGCCCAGTCTTCGAGTTTCTCGGCGGCTTTCGCACCGCCGATCCACGCGTCAACGTGTTCGCCGTCTTCCGTGGTGGCGGCCTGGAATTTCGCAAGAGCTCCTTTGTAGTCGCCTTTCTTCAAAAGCGCGTTTCCTTCGTTCGTCAGCGATTTCGCATCGGCGAACGCCTGCCCTGCCATAAGAAGCAGCGCAAACGAAAGCACGGCGCATGTTGATGCAATGCCTTTGATTCTCATAAAGTTATCCTCCGTATCGAGATAGGGATACTGGCAGGACCCTAGCAATGAAACCCCGCAACTGTCAAGAAAGGTCCCGCGCCGGAAATACGCGTATATTACGTCAGCCCAAGGAGTTGACAGCTTCACAACCCTTTGGTAAGCATTGAAAGAACAAAGGAGACCGTGTTGCCCTTCTTTCGCAAGCAGTACTGCGTTGTCTTTCTCGCGGCCGTAATCGCGGGGTCGGCAAGCCCCGATCCCGTATTCGGGCTGAGCGACCAGGTCGGCACGCGCGCCTATCCGTTCCTCCGGATTCCGGTGGACGCGCGGGCCGTCGGCATGGGCGGGGCGGCCACGTCGGTCGTGCGCGGGCCTTTCGCTCTCGATTGGAATCCGGCCGGGGCGGCCTCCGTCAACCGGCCGACCATCGGGACGTCCTACCTCGACTATCTCCTGAGCGGCGTGCATTCCGGCGGCATCTATTTCCTGCAGCCCGCGGGCAACCGGGGAACATACGGCTTCATGATCCGATATTTTCGCGCGGGCGACATTCAGGAAACGACCCAGGACAATCCGACCGGCGAGGGGCTTCCCACATTTCAGTCGACGGATATCGTGGCCAGGGCCGCGTTCGCGTTTCGACTCTCCCCCGACTTCTATACGGGGCTGACTCTCGGGGTCATCTCCGGCGGCATCGCCGACGAAAGCAGCTTCGGCTTCACGAGCGACTACGGAGTGCTCTGGAAAGACGCCTGGCGGAAGCTCAACCTCGCCGGGGCCGTGCGGCACGCGGGAGCACAGACATCGGCTTATGTCGCGGTTACCGACCCGCTTCCCGTCACCGTTTCCGGCGGCGCTTCGTACGACTTCTTCGATCGCGTGCTCGTCGCTGTCGACTACGGATGGAGCCTCGACTGGGAAGGCACGGTCGACATGGGGATCGAATGGGAGGCCGTTCCGGATTTCTTCCTCCGCGCCGGGCGTCAGTCGCGAATTGCCGACTATCAGGATTTTCAGAACGACGCCGGGCTCGCGGGACTCACGTTCGGCGCCGGCCTTCGCAAGATCCGCAGTTACCAGGTCGATTACGGGTACGCCTCTTTCGGCGAACTCGGCGGCACCCATCGCATCTCTCTCGTACTGGAGATTCAGTAGACAATGCGCGTTCTGATCGTGGGCAGCGGGGGCCGGGAACACGCGATCGCGGCTCATCTTGCGAAGTCGTCCCG
>JABDJQ010000353.1 GCA_013002425.1 Gemmatimonadota bacterium | reverse complement strand
AGATCACCCTTGTGCGCGATGCGAACGACGGGGTCGCTCACGAAACGCCCGATCACGGCCGCGCACGCGCCTCGATAGATCGTGGGCAGCGCGAATTCCTCGTTGAAGAGTTTCAATACGTCTTCGGCCCACCGTTCGGGTACGGCCAGCCCGTAGCGCTCCTGCGTTTCCGCCACGGCGAGCACGTGGGCGGGAAGATCCTCCGCGACCGGCGCCGCGTCGAGATCGAGCTCGATGCCGAAGCCGCCGCGTTCGGCGATCTCCGACGCCATGCACGAGATACCGCCGGCGCCGAGATCCTTGCACCCGAACGGAATCCGACGGGCGTCCATGCGATCGTAGAATTCGCGAAGCGCGACATTCAGCACACGCTTCAGGAAAGGATCGGGAATCTGCACGGCGCCGCGGTTCTCTCCCTCTTCGTGGTCTTCGCCGAACACTTTCGAAGCCATCGTCGCGCCGCCGAATCCGCTCGAATCCGTCGGTTTTCCGACGAGCACGAGCACGTAAGGCTCCTTCTTCGCTTCCTGCGGAACGGCGCTGTTCACGATGCGGTCGCATTCGAGAAGCCCGAGCGCGACCACGTTCACGAGGCAGTTCTTATCGAACGAGCCGTCGAAGAACAGGTCGCCGCCGAGGTTCGGCACGCCGAGCGCGTTACCGTACTGCGCGATTCCACTCACGACGCCGCGCGCGATGGCGCCGCACTCCTCCGCGTTCGGCCCCTGGGGATCACCGAAACGGAGCGGGTCGAGCACGCCGATCAGATCCGCTCCCATGCAGATCACGTCGCGCACCACGCCACCGATCCCGGTCGCCGCCCCCTCGACCGGCAGGATCTGTGAAGGGTGGTTGTGCGACTCGTGACCGATCACGACGCCGTAGTGTACTCCCTGCCATTCCGTGAAAGACAGGATGCCCGCGTCCTCCTCGGGACCTTGCACGACTGTCGGTCCCGTGACCGGCAGGTGTTTCTTCAGCATCGGTTTGCTCGATTTGTAGGAGCAGTGCTCGCTCCAGAGAACGTCGAAAATCTGCAGTTCGACGTCGGAAGGTTCTCGTCCGAGAAGCTTCCTGACCGCTTCGATCTCACTTTCGCCGAGCGAGATATCCAACGGGATTTCGATCATTCCTTCACTCCCGCGCGCGCCAGCAGGGTATCGACGTGGCGCACGTGTTTTTCGATGTCGAAGGCCGCCCGGATCTCGTCATCGGAGAGATGGGCGCGCACTTCCTCGTCCTGAAGCAGTATGTCCTCGAGTTCGCCGCCTTCTTCGAGTGCGCGCATCGCGCGCGACTGCACCATTTCGTATGCGTCCTTTCGCGTGAATCCCTTGCGCGCGAGCGCGAGCAGAACGGCCTGAGAGCCGTACGTCGAACGCGCCTCCGCCAGGTTCTTTTCGACGCCGTCGTCGAGAATCCGAATGTCGCGGATCACGTCGCCGAAACGAAACAGCATGTAGTCGAGAATCATCGTCGAGTCAGGCATGATGATGCGTTCGACCGAGGAGTGCGAGATGTCGCGCTCGTGCCAGAGAGCGATGTTCTCGATCGCGACGAGCGCGTTGCCGCGAAGCAGCCGCGCCATCCCCGTGATCCGTTCGCAGACGATCGGGTTTCGCTTGTGCGGCATGGCGGAGGAGCCCTTCTGTCCCGACCGGAACGGCTCCTGCACTTCGCGCACGTCGCTCCGCTGCAGGGCGCGCACTTCGGTCGCCATTTTTTCGAGAGAAGCGCCGAGAAGCGAGATCGCGGTCATGAAATGCGCGTGCCTGTCGCGGTGTACGATCTGGCTCGCGATCGGTTCGGCCTGCAGCCCGAGTTCGCCGAGTACTTCGTCCTCGATGGCCGGATCGAGATGCGCGAACGTCCCGACCGCGCCCGCGATCTTGCCCGTACACGCTTCCTCCGCGGCCGTCTCGAGGCGCGCGAGGCCGCGGTCGACTTCCGCCTTCCAGAGACCGAACTTCATACCATAAGTAATCGGTTCCGCATAGATCCCGTGGGTCCG
>JABDJQ010000316.1 GCA_013002425.1 Gemmatimonadota bacterium | reverse complement strand
GGGTGATGGGATAGCCGAATACATGCCGGCATCCGGCGAGCACGGCGCCGATGGCGGACGCATACGTTCCCTTGAGCACCATCGGCTCGCATTGCGGAAGCGGAATCGTGCGATCGGGAACGGTCTTCGGGACCGCCGCTTCGCGCTCCCGCTCTCCGTAGAGATGCTCCGGATCTTCCAGCTCGAAACCGGTGGCCGTCAGACCGTAGGGTTCCGGGCAGGCGGTGATACAGAGTCCGCAACCGTTGCAGATGTCCATATCGATGACGACCGGGATGAGCCCGGACGCCTGATTGATTTCATCACCCATGGAAATGCAGTTCTTCGGGCATGCGTCGATGCATCGCCCGCAGCCTTTGCATAACTCGGGGAGGAGAACTGGTTTGGGTCTGGTGACCTTCGGCACGCGATCCCTCCTTATTAGCCGTTCGGCACTCAGGGACCGCCGCGCCGCGTTCGCACGCTGCGATTCGAGGCTGCGCCTCCGGGAGGAGGCGCGCGGGGCGGGCCCGGGAGCTCCGCGAACGCATCCAGAATATCGTCCGTTTCGGCCGGGGCACTATACGGAGTTTCCGAAGGGCGGGATCGGGCTCCGGAGGGGCGTTACGGCCCGTCTCAGGAGGTTTAGAACTTCCAGAACAGGGGGATCATCAGGCTGGCGACCGCCCAGAGAATGAGCGTAAGGGGGCCGCCGACCTTCAGGAAGTCGCTGAAACGATAGCCGCCGGGGCCGTAGACGAGCAGGTTCGTCTGATAACCCAGAGGGGTCGCGAACGCGGCGGACGCGGCGAACGCGATCGTGATCACGAACGGGCGCGAGTCGACGCCCAGCGCGTTCGCGATCGCGAGCGCGACGGGGACGAGCAGCACGGCGGTCGCGTTGTTCGAGAGTACGGCGGTCACGATGCTGGTCGCGAGATAGAGCGCGGAGAGCGCGATCCACGGTCCGAACGCCACGCCGACGGCCACGAGCGGCTGGCCGAGAAGCGCCGCGGCGCCCGTGGATTCCAGCGCCTCGCCGAGCGCCAGCATTCCCGCAACGAGCAGCAGGATCGGCCAGTTGATCGCTTCGTACGCCTGCTTCGCTTTGAGACATCCGGTCATGATCATGAGCAGCGCGCCGGCCAGACTCGCGATCTCCATCGGGATCATGCCCGTGCTGAGCGTGATCATGACGCCGAGCAGAATGAGACCCGCGATCGGGGCCTTCGCGCGGTTCACGTACGCTTCGTGAATCCCTTCCATGAGCAGGAAGTCGCCGCCGCGCGCCACTTCGCGAATGCCGCTCTCGCTCCCGAACGCGAGCAGCACGTCGCCCGGTTCGAGGCGGATGTCGCTGATCTTGCCGCGAATGTGGCGCCCGTGGCGCATGATCGCGATCGGCACGAGGTCCGCTTTCTCGCGCAGTCCGATTTCGGCGACGGGGCTGCCGACCAGGCCGCTGTTCGGCGAGACGACGAGTTCGACGAACGACATCGTCTTCGGTTCGAAACGGAGCGTTTCGTCTTTGATGTCGGGCAGGATGCGGATTCCCTCGCGCGTTTCGAGTTCGGCGATCGAGTTCAGGCTTCCCTGCAGAATCAGCACGTCGCCTTCGTCGATCACATGCTCGTCGAACGGCGGCCAGAACATCTGCTCGCCCCGGATGATCGAGAGCGGACGCGCGCCCGCGTCGCCGAAAACCTCGCCGATGCTCGTTCCGATCTTGGGCGAGCCGGCGAGCACTTCGACTTCCGTTACGAACTCGCGGATCTTCCCGCCAGGCGCGTCGGTCGTAAGCGAGTGGCGCTCGGGCAGGAGCCGCTGGCCGATCGTCGCCAGATAGATGCCCCCGATCGCGAACAGAATCAGGCCGAGCTTCATGAGTTCGAACATCGCGATGGGGGGCATGCCGTGCGATTCGCTCGCGGTCGAAACGAGAATGTTCGTCGACGTTCCGATGAGCGTGCACGAACCGCCCAGAATCGAAGCGTACGAAAGCGGGATCAGAATCTTCGAAGGGAAAATGCGCTTCTCGCTCGCGATCCCGAGAAGCAGCGGAATGAAGACGATCACGACCGGCGTGTTGTTCAGGAACATCGAAACCGTGCCGACGAACACGGTCATGAGAACGAGAATGCCGAGCGTGGTGCCGCGCGACATGTCGATGATGCGCCGCGCGAGGAAACTCACCGCGCCCGTCTTCAGGATCCCTTCGCCCACGATGAAGAGCGCGCCGACCGTGATCACGGCGCGGTTCGCGAAACCCGAAACGGCATGCGCCGGATCGAGAACGCCGCTCACCGCGAGCACGACGATGATCCCGATCCCGACGAGATCCATCGGGAGCTTTTCGCGCACGAGAAGGTAGAGCGCGACAACGGTAAGGGCGAGCGTGATCCACATTCCGGAAGCGTAGCCGAGCGGCCCCGGGGACGCTACAGGAAACCGTACAGGCTAAAGGAAACGGAACGTTTGACGAATGCGCTTCATGACGGCGTCGAGTTCTCCTTCGCGCCGGAATTCGAGGCCGAGGGAGCGGTCGCGATGCGGGACGACGAACGAGATGCAGGGCATCAGCGTGAACGTGTCCTGATGCTGGTATCGGTAGAGCCTGCCCGTTCTGCCCGAGAGTTCGATCTGCCCCTCCGGCTCGGCATCCGCCCAGAGGCCCCGGGCGCGCGCTTCTTCCTCGTCGCAGTAGTTGATCGCCACGATCTGGTACCCCTTGTAACGGAGCACGACGTCTCTGCCCTCGTGATGGTCACGGGCTTCGAACTCGGCCGGGTACTGAAACGTGTAACCGACCTGCTCGTTCGTGTACGTCTCCCACTTCGAGACCTCGCCGATCCCGATGGTCTCGGGGCCCCGTTTCGTGCAGCCCGTGAGCGCGGCTGCGGTGACGAGGATGGCGAGGGCGATGCGCCTGGCGTGGACCGACATGGAACGACTCTCCTTCATTATTAATGGCCGGATTAGCGGCCGAACAGAACAGCCGGGGCTCTATAGATAGCCGAGGCTCTCGAGGAGCCTGCGTGTTTCGGGATCGAGATCGTCGTTGCCGGCGGCGTCGGGGAGCGGGTGCGCCTTGCGCCAGTCGAGCAGCGATTTTCGATACGGGATCATGTCCCCCGGCGCTTCCCCGGGGTCGTCACGGAGTCCGGTGACCGAATCGGCCCGGTGCGCCGCATCCGCAAGAGAGAGAAGCGTTTCGCCCCCCATGCCGTCGAATACGAAGAAGTTGTCGCCGCGCGCGACGGCCAGCTTTTCGCCGCTCGTCCGCGCCGGCGTGGCCGTGGCGCCGTTCGGGCGCGGGAAGAAGAGCGCGTTCCGGTCGGCGATCCGGAGCGCCGCGCTTTCGGGGAGCGGGGGCTCTTCGATCACGATCGCGCGGTCGGCGGGAGCTTCGGCCGTCGACGCGTAGAGCGTGCGCCCTTCCATCGCGGACGGCGGTTCGATCCCGCACGCGCGCAGCATGGTCGGGGCGAGGTCGATCCCGCCCTGAATCGCGGAGACGACGGCGCCGGCGGCTTCGTCGCCCGCGGCCCGCCGCCCGGCCGCGCCAGACCGCCCCGGGGGTTTGCGAATGAGGCCGATCCGCGTCACGGCCGGATGGATCGCGTTCGCGTGTTCGAGGTACGTTCCCTCGCCGAACGCTTCGCCGTGGTCCGTTACGAAGTAGACGTCCGCGTTCTCCCATGTGCCGGCGCTTCGAAGCCCTTCGAAGAGCGCCCCGATCCAGTGGTCGCTGTACGCGATCATCGATCGATAGAGAGTGAGCAGGCGTTCGTGGTCCGACTCGCTCCAGCCCGTTTCGGCCGCGCGCTCGATCTCGTTCCAGCTCCCCTGGCGAAGAGGGCCGTCGTAGGATGCGGCGCGGTCGTAGTGCGCGAGGCCGTCCGTTCCTCGATACGGGAAGTGCGGGTCGAAGAGGTGCACCCAGAGCAGGCAGGGCGTCTTTTCGTCACGGGCGTCGAGCCACGCGAGCGCGGCGGCCACCGTTTCCTCGCCGGGGCGCGCCCGCGTCGACTCCGGCATGTCGAACGTCGCGAAGCCGCGTCCGAATCCGGCGCGTTCCGACAGAATCTTGACACTCGTGAACGCCGCGGTTTCGTAGCCGGCCCCTGCGAGAATCTCCGCGACATGCGGACCGCTTTCGGGAATCGTATCGCTGTTTCGCATGACGCCTGTCGAACGGGGATAACGTCCGGTCAGCATCGTGGCGTGCGAAGGGACCGTGAGCGGCGCGTGACAGAACGCGCGGTCGTACCGAATGCCGCCGCGCGCGAACGCGTCGATGACGGGCGTTTCGGCGAGCGAGTCGCCGTAGCAGCCCAGAAAATCCGCGCGCGTCGTATCGAGCGTGACGAGTACGATCGACGGACGTTCGTCGCGCGATCCGCAATGCAGCAGCAGCGGAAGCAGGAGTAGGAGCAGCAGCACGAGGGTGCCGTTTCGGGTTCGCATCATCTGCGAAATGTACCAATTTTGCCGCGTGCGGGGCGAATCGAATTGACGCCGGTCGCCGAAAGCCCCGAAACTGAGGGCACGGCAACCGGAACAGCGGCCGGAGCGGGGCACGAAGCGGAGCTACGGCACGAAGCCGGGGTACGGCACGAAGCGGAGCTACGACACCAGGCGGAGCTACGACACGAAGCGGAGAGGGGAATCGATGAGCGGCGTCCGGATCGTTCTTGCGCAGATCAATACGCATGTAGGGAATCTGCGCGGGAACGCGCACAGGATCCTGGCCGGCATCGAAGAAGCCGAGCGCCTCGAGCCCGATCTGATCGCGTTCCCCGAGCTCACGGTTTCGGGCTATTCCCCCGAGGATCTGCTCGAACGCGCCCGCTTCGTGCACGACTGCGAGGAGGCCGTCGCCGAAATCGCGCGCCGTGTCGGAGAGACCGCGGTCGTGATCGGCTTCCCGCATCGCACGCCGGCCGGCCTTTTCAATTCCGCCGCGATCCTGCAGCACGGAAAGATTCAGGGCGTCTATCACAAGATGCTGCTGCCGAACTACGGCGTCTTCGACGAAAAGCGCTACTTCACGCCCGGCGACCGGGGGCTCGTTCTCACGATGAACGACCTGCGGATCGGGTTTCACGTCTGCGAGGATTCGTGGTGGGCCGAAGAGAAACCGACCACGTGCTCGGCCGCGGCGCATGTCGATGCGGTCCTGAACATCAGCGCGTCGCCGTACACCCGCGCGAAGTTCGAAGACCGCCGCCACATTCTGCGCGAGGTCGCGAAGCGGACGAAGAGTCCGATCGCGTACGTCAATCTCGTCGGCGGCCAGGACGACATTCTGTTCGACGGCGGAAGCGTGGTCGTTTCGAGCGAAGGCGAAATCACGCAGTGCGCGAAGCGCTTCGAAGAGGATTTCATGGCGCTCGAATTCACGCGGCGGGAGGGACGCGGCGACCCGCCGGCCGACCGGAACCTGTGCGACTGGGACGAGCTCCGGCTCGACGTGCGCGGCGGGGGCGACCGGAAGCGCGCGCCGATTACCGTGCGGCCGCTCCCCGAGATCGAACCGCTCGAAGAGGAAGTGTACAAGGCGCTCGTGCTCGGCACGCGCGATTACCTGCACAAGAACGGCTTCGCGAAAGCCGTGATCGGGCTTTCGGGCGGGATCGATTCGGCGCTCGTGGCCGCCATCGCGACCGACGCGCTCGGGTCGGAGAACGTAACCGGCGTCACGATGCCGAGCGAGTTCACGAGCACGGGAACGCGCACCGACGCCGAGAAACTCGCGGAGAATCTCGGGATACGCTTCGAGGAGATCCCGATCGGGCCCGTGGTCGACGCGTTCGAAACCGCGCTCGCCGTGCCGTTCGAAGGGACCGAACGCGGAATCGCCGAAGAGAACATTCAGGCGCGCGCGCGCGGCACGCTGCTCATGTCGCTCTCGAACAAGTTCGGCTGGATCGTGCTGAACACCGGGAACAAGAGCGAAAGCGCCGTCGGATACTGCACGCTCTACGGCGACATGTGCGGAGGGCTCGCGGTCATCGCCGACGTTCCCAAGACGCTCGTCTACAAGGTGTGCCGATGGCGGAACGAAGAGGCCGGCCGCGAACTCATTCCCGTTTCGACGATCGAGCGCCCCCCTACCGCCGAACTGCGCCACGATCAGAAGGACAGCGACTCGCTGCCGCCCTACGATTTTCTCGACGCCGTGCTCGCGGGCTTCATCGAAAAGCAGATGAGCGCCGAGGAACTGATCGAAGAGTTCGGCGAGAAGGAAACCGTGTATCGCATTCTGAAGATGGTCCGAAGCGCCGAGTACAAGCGCCGCCAGGCCGCGCCTTCGATCAAGATCACGCCCCGCGCGTTCGGCCGCGGCCGCCGCATTCCGATTACGAACGGATACTCGGCCGAGAACCGGTTCGTATGATTCGATTCAAAGTCTGCTGCATACTAAATCAGGCCGAGGTCAACCTTGCCGTGCGCTACGGTGCGAGCGCCGTGGGTCTCGTTTCGGCGATGCCGAGCGGGCCGGGCGTGATCGCCGAAGACACGATTCGCGAACTCGCGCACGCCGTGCCGCCCGGCGTCGACTCGTTTCTCTTGACGTCATTGCGCGACACTCCCGCGATCATCGAGCAGCAGCGGCGGCTCGGAGCGAGCACGATCCAGCTTGTCGACTCGCTCGCAACCGGGACGCACGCGGATCTGCGCGCCGCGCTCCCGGGCGTCAAGATCGTGCAGGTCGTGCATGTGACGGGGGAGGAGTCGATCGACGAGGTGCGCGCGCTCGGCGATTCCGTTCACGCGATCCTGCTCGACTCCGGACGCCCCGATCTCGCCGTCAAGGAACTCGGCGGCACGGGGCGTGTTCACAACTGGGAGATCTCGCGCGCGATCGTCGAAGCCGCGCGCGTGCCCGTCTATCTCGCGGGCGGCCTCAGCCCCGACAACGTGGGCGCCGCGATCGCGGCCGTGCGGCCGTTCGGGGTCGATGTGTGTTCGGGATTGCGTACGGGCGCGGCGAAGGAACTCGACGAGCGGAAGCTCGCGACGTTTGCGGAGATCGTGCACGCCGCGAGCCTCTGACTTCGACCGCGAGCCGCTGATTGCGGCCGAAGTCGCCTACTGCGCGAGCGAACGCGGAAACAGAATGTTGTTCTCGAGATGAATGTGCTGGTGCATGTTGCTCTCCAGCGTCTCGAGCCCGTGCCAGAGCGCGCGCCATGTGGTGCACGCATCCTCCGGCAGCGTGTAGTTGTCGGACAGTTCGCGCAGGCGTCGGAGAGCCGTTCCCGCCGCCTCGTGCTCGTGTTCCATGACGGCGATCGGCGAACTCGCCGCGCCGTGGCCCTGCTCGATCATCGGAAACAGGATCTGCTCTTCTTTCGCCATATGCACTTCGAGCTCGTTCTTCAACTCGACATACACGGCGAGCAACTCGGCGAGGCGCTCCGGATCGCGCGGCCCGTGCGCGGCCACGACCTTGCGCGCCATCTGTTCGAGACGCGGCAGTTCCTCCTTGAGCGGCACGTGATACGTCGCGAGGATGTGCGAGATGAGATCCGTAAGCGGCTGCTCTTCCCAGTTCGTTTCTGTCGAATCGCTCGTGGCCAGCTCCTGCTCGATTTCCGCGAGCAGCTTCTGCGTGTCGATCCCTTTCTCATCGCACACCGTCTGCAGCGGCTTGCCGCCGCCGCAGCAGAAGTCAATCCCGTAGCGGTGATAGACGCGCGTGACCGCCGGGTTGCTGGCGGCCAGTTTGCCGACGCGCATGTCGCTCGTGATCGTCATTGTTCTCTCCCTGATGTCAGCACCGTTTCCAGTGCATCGAGTGTTTTCGTTGCATCGGCGTGCGCGGAGCCCGATTGCGGTCCGGCGCCCGTCAATGCGTGAATCGTTCCCATTACGATGACGGTCAGCTGTTCGGGCGCGATATCGCTTCGAATCGTCCCCGCTTCGCTTCCTTCGCGAATCGCGCGCAGGACGTAGTCGCGCGATCGTCGCACGAGCCCGCGAAGCTGGGTGACCGTCATTTCCGGCAGCAGTTCCGGCGCCTGTTCGGAGCGAAGCATCCAGGCGTGCCCCGCGTTACCCGCCAGCGTGTTCACGCGTTCGCGGGCAAGAAGCATGAGCCGCGGGAGGGCAGGATATGTGGAGGGTGGAAACGTGTCTTCCACGGCCTCGATCGTGATCAGAGCCGCCTCCGCGACGATGTGTTCGATCGACGCATAGTGGCGGTAGAGGGCGCCGTTCGTGAATCCGACCTCTTCCGCGAGGTTTGCGATCGTGAGCGCCTTGCGCCCGCCGCGGCCCAGAACGCGGAGGGCGGCGAATGCGATGTCGTCCCGGCGCTCGCCCTTCGTTTTGCGCGGTGCTCTTGTCCTGTCTGTTGCGCTCATAGCCGAGATAGTAAGTAAACGTTTACTTACTATCAAGGAAAATTCGAAAAACGCGCTACCACCGGCCCGGGAAAGGGTCGGCCGCCCGGCCAGCCGCCCGGCCACGCCCCGATTTCCCCTTGCCTCCAGCCGGGCTCCCGGGGAGAATGGGGGAAATTCGCGAAGAAGTTCCGCTTCGATTACCAAGGAGATCTCGATGACCGGTGCGAACGTCACGTACGCCGACCTTTTCCGTCCCGCAGCCGCGAAGAACGCGCGCCTCTACGACCTGCTCCTGATTGTGGGCGGGTCGATCCTGACCGCGCTCTGCGCCCAGGTCGCGTTCGCGCTCCCGCTGAGCCCGGTGCCGGTCACGGGGCAGACGTTCGCGGTCGTGCTTGTCGGCGCGCTGCTCGGTTCGAAGCGCGGCGCGCTCGCCATGCTGGCCTACGCGATGGAGGGGGCTGCCGGTCTTCCCGTGTTCGCCCAGGGACGTTTCGGCCTGCCCGTGCTGCTCGGCCCGACCGGGGGGTACATCTTCGGGTTCATCATCGCCGCGTTCGTCGTGGGTCTGCTCGCCGAGCGCGGGTGGGACCGCAGGTTCGTGCCGTCCGCGCTCGCGATGACCATCGGTACCGCGTTCATCTTCCTCTTCGGCTGCACCTGGCTCGCCCGTTTCGTCGGCGCGGAGCAGGTGCTCGCTCTCGGCTTCGCACCGTTCGTGCCCGGCGCCGTCTTCAAGATCGTGCTCGCGGCGGCGCTCCTTCCGGTCGGCTGGAAACTTCTCGGCGCGGCGAAGAAGTAGCACTCGCGGGCCGGGAGGACGTCCGTCGCCGCTCGCGGTCTTTGCTGCTCCCCGAAACCCGCGCCTCGACCGCCGCGCCCCAAACCCGCGCCCGCACTGCGTTTCTGCGCCCGCCTCGCCCGCTGCGCACTTTTTTCGCTCCGGGCTCACATTCCCGATTGACCACTAAACATCCGTGCAGTAAACTCTCCTTCACTGGATCGAGGAACCCACACAATGCGCGTCGAACCGATCAAGGAACGCATCAAGGTACGTGCCGATTTCGAAGGCGCGAAGGTAACTCCTCTTCTCTTCCTGCGTAACGGGCAGAAGCATCGCGTGCTGAAAGTCAACCTGCGCTGGGAAGATCGGGAGGGGGGGCGGAAGCTCTACTACTTCTCCGTTTCGGTGGAGTCGGGCGACGTCTACCAGATGCACCTCGACAGCGCGGACCTGAGCTGGCATCTCGACTTCGTGATGCTGGAGAGCTGAGTTTGAGAGAGAAGCCGACAAAACATTGGATCATGCATGTCGACTTCGACTCGTTCTTCGCATCGGTCGAGAAGGCGCTCAATCCGAAACTGATGGACCGGCCGGTCATCGTCGGAGCGGGTGTCATCGCAAGCTGCTGCTACGTGGCTCGCGCGCGCGGACTGCACAACGGCATGCCCCTTTCGCGGGCGCGTCGTCTCTGTCCGGATGTGGTCATACTCGAGGGATCCCAGCCGACGTACCGAGCGGTGGCGCTCAAGATCTTCGATCTTCTGCGCGAAGTTTCACCGAACGTCGAGACGTTTCTCGACGACGCGTACGTCGAACTGACGGGCACCGAGCGGCTCTACGGCGCCCCGATTCAGATCGGCGACTGGCTTCGGAAGCGCGTACGCGCCGAAACGGGCCTGCCGCTCACGGTCGGAATCGGATCGAGCCGCATGGTCGCCCGTTTAGCGGGGAAGGGAGCGAAACCGGACGGGCTCGGCTATGTGCCTCCCGGCGACGAGTCCGATTTCGTGGGCCGCTTCCCGATCCGTGATTTGCCCGGTGTAGGGTTTCGCTACGGCGATATTCTCGAGCGGCTCAGAATTCGCACCATTGCTGATCTGCGCAACATGCCGCTCGAGGCCCTCACCGATCTTTTTCATTCGCACGGCGAAATTCTGTATCGAAGATGCCGCGGCGAAGATACCGCCGTCGTCGAAGAGCGCGAAGTGCCGAAGTCGATCTCGCGCGAGAGCAGCTTTCACGTGAACACGGCCGACCGCAAGGAGATCGACGGCATGCTGTT
>JABDJQ010000270.1 GCA_013002425.1 Gemmatimonadota bacterium | reverse complement strand
ATCGTACGGCGCCGTGTTCGCCGTGCCGATCGAGGCGGGTGCGGCGAATCTCGTCGCCCCCTGGACCAGCGCCGGCAACGAGAACAGCAGGGCCGCGGCCAGAAGCGAGAGGTTGTGTCTGCTCTTCATGCGGAAGAGAGCTCCTTTCTTTCGAAAAAGGGCGTGGCCCTTTGCTTGGCGATTCTCAGACGGGAGTCGCGCTCCCGATCCCGGTATCAGAAGGGCTCGCGGCTGATCCCGCGTTTACCGTCTCCATCACGACCGGCTCCTCAAACGTGAAGTCGGAAAAATCGGTACCGACCTCGTTCCCCGCCCAGTTCCGAACCACCTGGGTCGTGGCGCCGCGACCGCCGCCTTCCGCGTCCCAGGGAGAAATCCCCAG
The DNA here is from genome assembly GCA_013002425.1 of Gemmatimonadota bacterium. Taxonomy (GTDB): domain Bacteria; phylum Orphanbacterota; class Orphanbacteria; order Orphanbacterales; family Orphanbacteraceae; genus JABDJQ01. The sequence continues at coordinate 6,667 of JABDJQ010000270.1, read as the reverse complement.
CAGACGGAGCACGTGCATCGCGGCAAGTCCGATATCCGCGAGAAAACCATCCTCGATTTTGATCGCGACGCCAAGCCCTCGTTCGGGAATGCCCATACCGAGTATGCCTTTGGCGCCGACTTTGCTGAACACGGCGCCGGGCCTCGCAGCCATCACATCCGTGTCGCCCCGGCCTTCCCCCGCGACCAGCAGGGGAAACTTCATCATCGACTCGCGGACGCGCATCATCGCGGCCTTCCGCTTTCCTTCGAACGACCCCGTGGCCATCCGCGCGAATCCATGGGCCAGTCCCCGGATCGGGGCGAAGTGCGCCGGAATGCCGCATCCGTCGATCCCGGAATGCGCGTCATCGAGAACGACTCCGGTCACTTCTTCCACCGCGCGCCGCGCCGCGATCTGCACCGGATGGTCCGCCCGGATGTATCCGGCGAGCGGCCATCCGTTCCCTTTGGCGAGCGCCAGCATGCCGGCGTGCTTCCCGGAACAGTTGTTGTGAATCACGCCCGCCGTGCGGCCCGCGCGGGCCAGCCTGTCGCGCGACGGTTCATGCGCCGGCGCATGGGCGCCGCATTCGAGATCCGCCTCCGTCACGCCCGCTTTCTTCAGCACTTCGCGCACGACCTTCGTATGTTCGGGCTGCGAGCTGTGCGAAGCGACCATGATCGCGATGTGCCGGTCTTCGAATCCGAACGACTCGAAGAAGTCGGACTCCATCAGCGGCAATACCTGAAACGGCTTCACGGCCGACCGGTAAAACGTACGATACTCGTCGTCGCCGATCGAATAGACGAGTTCGCCCCGATCGTTCACGACGACCACGTGACCGCGGCGCGTGCTCTCCAAAGAGCCGCCGCGCTCCGACAGAATCAGCGGAACCGCTTTCATAGGTCAGCGAACGATGATGAACTTGCCGACACGATCCGCCCCGGTTGTTGATTCACGCACATAAAAGACATAAACCCCGCTCACGACGAGGGATCCGTCCTGGTTTTTCGTATCCCATGTCGAGCTGCCGTCACCGTCTTCACCGCGGTGCTCCCACTCGTCGACGAGATCGCCTGCGACCGTATAGACCTGAATCGTCGCGCGCTCGGGAAGATGCGTGAACTCGACTTTCTCGCCATCGACCTCCCATGCCGCGCGGCGCTTGTACGGATTCGGCACGACGCGGATCTGGTCCATGTCCTGCGTCGCTTCCGCGCGGGGGATCAGGTTTCTTGTGAGGTTTCCGCTGCCCCCTTCCTGCGAGGTGAGCGTATCGAAAGCGGTGATGTAATAATTGTAGGGGAATCCGTTGTGAACCCCTTCGTCGTCGACGTAGGTCATCGTGGGCGTGGAAAGGAACTCGACGTCCGCGGAGTCGCAGAAGAGAAGCTCGTCCAGCACGGAAAAGCCGTTCGGATTCGTGATATCCGATCGATAGATGCGATATCCGTCTATCTTCCGGAAAAGTACGCCGTATACACCGAGCGTGTCGCTCGATGCGGGCACGAACCGGTCGGTCCCTTCAGCCACGATGCGGAGCTGCAGTCCGAATTTGTAGTCGACCCACTCGCCGGGCCGGCAGAAGATCAGTTCCTCTTCGCCCGGATCGGAAGACGAAATCCGATCCTCTTCGCCGCCGCCCACGAACACGTAGTCCCACGACATGCGCACTTCCCTCGATTCCTGAATCACCTGAAACGTATTCCCGGCCAGGATCGTACCGGCGCTGAACGTGAGTTCGGATCCGAACGGCAGCGGGAGGGCGTCCACGCCCGGAATGAAGTCGCCGTCGATCGTCAGAGTGTCGACGTTGCTTCCGTCGAGCGTGCGACGAAGCCGGATCGGCTCTCCGGTGGAAGTCCCGTTCGCGAGCAGCTCCCCGCCGTCGAGGGCCTGAATCGAGATCGTGTGACGGGAGCAGATGTCGGGTTCGCCCGACGATGCGGGGATGGCCGTGCCACCCCAGTAATTCGGGGCGCTCGGGTTTTCCGTCTGGAGCGAAGGCGCGTTCACGAACGGATTGATGAAGTTCGAAACTTCGCGAACCGAGCGAAGCCGGATGTCGAGATCGCAGTCCTCGAGGAATTCCCCGCCGAGCTCGAGACGCGCGGTGCCGCCCCAGATCGAATCGACGAGCGAAAGCTCGGAGATGACCGAACTCGCCGGGTGCGACCAGGTGATTTCCACGGACTGCGCCCTGGGTTCCACCGTGAATTCGATGTCAGGCGTTTCGACCGCCCGTGCCGCGCCGGCCGCTGCCAGCGCCAGTGCGATCGGAACGACGACGGCGGAACAGACGCGACGCCGGAAAGTGAGGGGCTGAAACATCGAGTGCAATACTCCTTTACCGATCAAGCGAGTTTGACACCTCGCATACAAATCAATTCGTGCTGCGGAACTCCTCACCGAAGAGCGAGATCATGATCGTTTCGACCGTCAATTTCACGTCGTCGGGATCGAAGTACCAGAGCGGCCCGCCGAATATCACGACGTTGCCGCGAGATCCGTTGGACGGTATGAAGAGAGCCATCGGCAATTCGCCGGCCGCGCTCCCGGGATCGAGCTTGCGGCCGAAGCCGTACAGTTCGATCGCATTTCGATTGTCGTCCGTCTTGAATCTTTCGACCTGATGCAGGCCGCTGTTCGCCGCGTTCCCGTTGTCTCGAATCCACCCGCGCGCACGAACGGGATCCAGCACGAGGTCGGGCAGAGTAGGATCGCGCGACTGCGCGCTCTGCATGTAATCGAGTTGATCGTCGATCACGGTAGTGTCGACGGCGCAGTACTCGTACACCGGGTGCGGAATCGAGTCGGCGACGATCTCGTTCCACCAGATCAGCTCCGCTCCGCAGTTCTTGGGGCCCGCGGAGAGCTTCGAGCAGGGGTCCGGAATCGGAATAAAGCCCGTGTCGATGTAATCGTTGTCGGGAAGGAAGTTCCACGTCGGGCGGAAGCCGACGAGCAGCAGGTTCCCGCCCGCGTCGACATACGACCAGATCGGGTTCTGCTGAATGTCGACCAGGTTCGACAGGAACGGCGCGCCGCCATCCCCTTCCCAGTCATCGACGGTCAGTAGCAGCGTGGTGGCCCGACTCAACTGGCGGATCGGCACCTTCTGATTCGAGGCGCTGACCTTCGGATTGAACTGCTCCGTGATATTGAAGCGAGACATGACGGTATCGCTCCAGTACCTCAGATACTGCTGCTGGCCGGGCCAGAACATATCCGACTGCTCGTAGAAGAAGTCGTTCCAGTGGAACACGGCGGTCGTTTCGACTTCAGCCGGGCCGGCGAACACTTCGAACGGAAACTCGGTCTGCACGATGAGCCCCGCTTCGTCGCGCGCACGGGCGAAGAAGCTGTGGCGGCCGCGCGTGGGCCGGAACCCGTCGCCTGTTTCGGGGAATCGCGTCACGCCGATGTCCCACGGCGACCAGAGCACGTTATCGTAAGCCCAGCCGTATCCGGTCACGACGCCTCCGTACGAACGGAGATCCGCCTGCCAGGAGAAGATGATCTTCGTGCCCTCGAACACGGCGCCCTCTTCCGCGCCGCCCTGCGTAATGCGCGACCCCATGACGTTGCTTCGAATGGTGAGCTGGCCCGTGGTCGCTCCCGCGACCCCCCAGTCCACCCAGTTCACACCCTGGACAGGTACCTGCTCCACGGCGCCCGCTTCGTCGATCGCGCGCACGAAAAAGAAGTGCTTCTTGTTCAGGATGTCGCCGGCGGTCGGCTCCAGATTCCGTAGAACGAGAAATGTCGTGTCGGCCTGCACGCGCACCCAGTCGAGCCTGTTCCAGAGATCGCGCGTCACTCCCGTGGCGGCAGTGTAGCCGTAATTTCGTTTCAGATCGCCGTTGGTCGCGCGGAAATACTCGAAAGCCACCACTCGATTGTCAGGGGAATCCGGATCCCGCCCCTCCCACTCGAAAGAAGCGGACGGCCCGCTCGAAGTCGACGCTCCCACGCCGGGACCGCGATTGAGCGTAGTCTGCGGCGCCACAGTAACGGCGTTGAACGTGATGAACGCGGGTGTCGGGTCGGCAAGACCCTCGTTATCGATCGCGCGAATGAAGAAAGTATGGAAGCGGAAGAAGCTCTCGGTAATGATGTCGCCCGCCACTTCCGAAGTGGTGTCGTAAACGCAGCACGAGTCGGAGCGGACGACGAAGGTCGACCCCGACAACACGGTCTCGAACCACTCCGTCGTGTCGTCCCAAGCGAACTCGTACGTCGAAACCTCACCGTCGGCATCTTCGCCGAACCATTTGAGATCGACGAGGTAGAGCGAGTTGTTGAACGGAACGGGGCCCCCGGAGATCTGCGTTCGAGGAGGAATATTCATGTCGGGCGCGGTCGCCACATCGTCGTTGCAGGCGCCCGAGATCAGCAGGATCCCGAGAAAAAGCGCGAGCACGGCCCCTTCGGCGATGGATCGAATCGACTTTGATGCAAACATGTCCAGCTACCTCGCGGGGATGCTAGTTAACAATAAAGAAGGTCACACTCTGAATCGGGCCTCGTTTTCCGAGGCCGGCGCGGTCGAACGGGGTCACCGTCAGAACGAAGATTCCGCGCGTTGTGTTCAGGGGTATGTCAAATGAGTAGTTCTGCGTGTCCGGAATCACCTCTCCGTCGGCGATGCGCTGCACGGCGCCGTTCCCGAGGTCGAGTTCCAGTCGATAGACCACGCGCAGGTCTTCCAGCAGGCCGTCGCGATCGATCGCGTTCAGAAGCACGGTGAGCCTGTCGTTCGCCGGGCGTCGGATGGTCTGGTTCGGCTCGGGTGAAGTCACCGTGACGTCAGGCGGGAAATTCACCTGGAAGCGGAATTCCGCGCCGGCGGCCTCGCGCCGTCCGAACGAGTCGATGCCGCCGACGATCAGCCGGTGGAAACTGCCCTCGGGGCTCTGCGGCAGCGGCCCCGCGGACGCCACACGCGTGCGGGAGGAAACTTCGAGGGAGTCGGGCGAGAAGACGCCCGCGCCGTTAACGGTCCAGAACGAACCCGAGATCGTATCCCCCACGACGCTGTCTTTGTCGGTCGTGGACCAGCGGAAGAAGACGGTGCTGCCGTCTTCGATCAGCACGTTGTCCTGCCCCGTGATGTCGAAGAGTTCGTCGGAGTCCGCGCGGTTCGGGTCGTACCAGACGGAGTCGATCGTTGTCTGCGGATCGTAGTTCACCGTGAACCGCCTGGTGGCCGAGAGATTGCCCGTGCTCCAGAGACCGGTTTCGTCTTTCGTATCGACCGAGAAGATGTAGAGATCCTTCGGCGGAAGATCGCTGTAGCTCACTTCGAGTGAGTCGGGACCGACTTCCTTGCGCACGTTGTCGATGCTACCCAGTTCGTACCGGTAGCCGATCACGCGGCCGCCCGGGGAGATCCCCTCCCAGCAGAACTTGACGTCGGAGAACGCGACCAGCGTCTCCTCTTCAGCGGGGCTGCGCAGCGTGTCGACACGGCCCGCGACCTGCACCTCTTCGAAGCAGAAGCGGAGCGACGGCCGCGCGAGGATATCGGCCGAAGCCGGGTCGCTGATGTCGATCAGCACGAAACCGCGATCGTCGTTTCCGACATAAAGAGTATCGCCGTCCGCGAAAACCCCGGTCACGTTGCCCGAGAAACCGACCCGGCGCACCTGCGTCAGATTCATGGGATCGGAAACGTCGACGACGACGAGACCGTTCGGGCCGTCCGCCAGGTATGCGTAGTCACCGACGACTTCGACGTCGACGGCGCGCCCGCCCGTAATGATGCGATCGAGCGAATCGAGGCTGCCGTCCGCGCCGACTTCGAGCGTCCAGAGGCCGACGCTGCCGTCGGCGACATACGCGATGCCGTCCTGGATCTTCGCCCGCAGGCTCGAGGTCTGGAAGAGGACGCCGACGTTGCGCCCGTTCGGCGCCGCGGTCATCGCGATTTCGTCATTTTCGTTGAACAGAATGGAGTGGACGCCGCTCGAGTCGCCGGCGCCGATCACGTAGCCGTCCCTGATGGCCACGTCCGTGAAAGTGGCGCGCGGGTTCGGCCGATAGCGGCCGAAGAACGCGGGCTCTTCGGGAACGCTCACGTCGAGAACCACGATTCCGTTCCTGCCGTCGGCAACGAACAGATAGTCGTCCTGAAGCGTGACGCCGGCCGCGGCGCGGCCGAGAGTCGTGTACGTGGATGTAACGAAAGCGCTCTCCGGATTTCTGGCGTCGATAATGCTGACGCCTTTCTCGGCGTCGGCCAGGAACACGTATCCGTCCCGGTAGACGAGCGAGATCGCGTTCCCGCCGGTAAAGACGGTATTCACCCTTCGAATATTCGCCCGATCGGACCTGTCGAAGATCTCGAGCCCGTTCTCGCCGCCGGCGGCATAGACATAGTCGCCCTCCGCCAGCAATCGAAACGCGACTTCGCGGAACACGATCGATCGCGGTTCGGCCGTCGTGAACGCGCGGAAATTGACGAACGAGGGCGTCCTGTCCTCTTTCCCCTCGTTATCGATCGAGCGTACGTAGAAGATGTGGTCGCGCTGCTGGTCCTGGTTACGGTCGTCCGCGGTCTGGTACACGAAGACCGAATCGGTCTTGGTCGTGAAGGTCCATTCCACGTTCCGCTGCAGCGTGTCGCCGAGCGCATACTCGTAACCGCGGATCAGACCGTCGTCGTCGAAGCCCTTCCAGAACA
>JABDJQ010000240.1 GCA_013002425.1 Gemmatimonadota bacterium | reverse complement strand
GATTTCACACCTGCTCGGGTCGCTCGAACCGGACGCCGGCGAAGTGACGCACGGTACGAAGCTCGAAGTCGCGCATTTCGCGCAGCTTCACGATCCGCTCGACGAGTCGAAGACCGTGATGGAGATCGTCACGGACGGCGCGGAAACGATCTCGTTCGGCGGGCGCGAGCGGCACGTGATGGGTTATCTGAAGGATTTTCTCTTTTCCCCCGCCGAGATCCGCGGGCCGGTGCGCAAACTCTCGGGGGGCGAACGCAGACGCCTGCAGATCGCGCGGCTTCTGGCCCGTCCGGCGAACGTGCTCGTTCTCGACGAACCGACGAACGACCTCGACCTCGAGACGCTCGAACTGCTCGAAGATCTCCTGCTCGAGTTCCAGGGGACACTGATTCTGATCTCCCACGATCGCGAGTTCCTGAACAACGTCGTCACGTCGACCCTCGTGTTCGAAGGGGAGGGGCGCTGGGCGGAGTACGCGGGCGGCTACGACGACTGGCTCCGGCAGTCTCCCGGCGCGAAGCAGTCCGGCGGCGCGAAGTCGGGCGCCACGGACAAGTCCGGCCCCGCCGGTGCACGCCCGAAAAAGCGCTCCGGTTCGTCCGGCGTGCACGGCAAGAACCCTGCGGCCCGCCCGAAGAAGCTCACCTTCAACGAGAAGCGCGAGCTCGAAGCGCTCCCCGCGACGATCGAAACGCTCGAAGAAGAGAAGGCGGCGCTGTTCAAAGAGCTGGAGTCTCCCGACTTCTATCGCAATCAGGGTGACGCGGTGGTGAAGACGAACGAGCGCGTCAGCGAAGTGACCGCGCAGATCGAAGCCGCGTACGCACGGTGGGAGGAACTGGAAGCGAAACGCGAAGCCGCCGCCGGAGGTCGCTAGAAGATGCTCCCTGGGCTTCATGACACGCGCGCGGCCGCGCGAACTGTCTTCAAGGACATTAGAAGTTTGCTTGATGCCAGACCGGTTTATGGATAAAGTGCGGAGTTCGATGGCAACTCAATGACCCTGCCGGCGAGGGGCCGTCAATCTGAACACGTTGGCAGCACCAGGCACTGATCGGGAGGGGCAAATGAGGACTCTGGGCAACATTCTGTGGCATTTTCCGCTTTTCGGGTTCGTGCAGGCCGCGCTGACGTGGCTTCTCGGACTGATTCTCACGATCACCGTGATCGCCGCACCGATCGGCCGCGGGCTGATGGAGTACGGGAAGTTTCTCTTCGCCCCGTTTTCGAAGGCGATGGTGCGCCGCAGCGCGCTGAACGAGAAGCAGAATCCGGTATGGAAGGCCTACTCGGTAATCATCACGGTCCTCTATCTTCCGTTCGGTTTGATCCTCGCAGTCGTCGCCATCCTTCAGATCGCGGCTCTGATCTGCACCATCGCGGGGATTCCGATGGCGATCGTTCTTGCGAAGTCGCTGGGAACGTTCTTCAACCCGGTAAACAAGAAGTGCGTGCCGCGGGCAGTGGCCATTGAACTCGAGCGCCGGGCATCGGCAGGGGCGGTCGAGCGCCACCTCGCTTCCGAGCAGGCGGGGGAGTAGCGGGGCCGCCGCGCAGACCGAATCAGCGCGCCTCGCCTAGCCGCCCAGCGTCCAGATTTCGCGCCCGCTCTTGAGGTGTTTCCTGTGGATGTTCACGTCGACGGCCCCTTCCGCGTCCGCGATCGACATGAGCTCGGCGACATCCTCGTCGCTGCCGTCGCAGAAGCCGATCGGGCGGGGGTTGCCGGGCATGAGAAGCATGACGGTGAACTCGCCACGGTCCCAGCGAGTCTGCGTTTCGTTGCTGTACTTGTGAATCATGCAGTCAGCCTAGGCGACCCCGGCCGAGTAAGCCAGCGGAAAGAACGAAGAACTGCCGCTCGCGGGTAAATGAGCTATCGTAGCCAGAGAACAGACGCTAGCGGATTTCAGCATGAGCTACCGCGTGAGGATCGGCGGCTTCGTTCGCTGATTGCTTTCCGGATGCGAGGACTTCATATGCGGACAAACCTGATTCCGAGTACGAGTCTGCTGACTGTCGCGGCCTTTATCGCTCTGGCCGATATCGTGTGCGCGCAGCCAATCGCACAGCCGATCCCGCGATCGACCGCGGACGATTTCGCATCGCGCCTCGTGAGCGCCGCCATGGGGCGACTTGCGCACGACGTCACTTACGACGGCAGCTACCGGAGCATCGGTTATCCGAACGGGGATGTTCCCGCTCGCATCGGTGTCTGCACCGACCTGGTGGTGCGGGCCTATCGAGCCGCGGGAATCGATCTTCAGGTCCTGGTGCACGAGGACATGACCGAAGCGTTTGCGAAGTATCCCGCCCTCTGGGGGCACTCGCGCCCCGATCCCAACATCGACCACCGCCGCGTGCCGAACCTGCGTGTCTTCTTCGCGCGACACGGCGATGTGCTTCCCCGCTCGCGCGATCCACGCGACTATCGCCCCGGCGATCTGGTCACCTGGATGCTGCCCGGGAACCTGCCGCATATCGGCATTGTCGTGGCGCGCCACTCGACCGACGGGAAGCGTCCGCTGATCGTGCACAACATGGGCGCCGGACCCTCGATGGAGGACATGCTGTTCGACTTCCCGATCACGGGCCACTACCGATATGATGGGCACGAGTGATACTCTACGGGCCGTCTGAAAGAGAGCGAGCACCAGGTTCGGTGAGGTCGGAAGTTCATGTCAGCGTTTACAGGATGTCTGACTGGAGAACCACGAGGAGAACACGTGCCACTTGACTCACGGCTCACGCCCGCCCGGCTCCCCGGGACGTTCGGCAACATCGATATCTACGTGTTCGACCAGCTGCTGCGCGGGCGTATCACCGAGGACATGCGCGTGCTCGACGCGGGCTGCGGCTCGGGCCGCAACTCCGAGTATCTCATGCGCTGCGGTGCACGGGTCTTCGGCGTGGATGCGGAGCAGGCGGCGATCGATCGCGTGCGTGCCACGGCGGCAGCGGCGGCGCCCGACCTGCCCGAGGCGAACTTCAGTGTCGCGCGCCTCCACGAACTCACGTTTCCGAACGACCACTTCGACGCGGTGATCTGCTGCGCGGTCCTGCATTTCGCCGAGACTACGCCGATGTTCGAGAAGTCGCTTGCCGAACTCTGGCGCGTGCTGAAACCGGGCGGCGTTTTCTTCGCGCGTCTCGCGTCGTCGATCGGGATCGAGTCACGTGAGACGCAGATTCGGAATCGACGGTACCGGCTTCCCGACGGCAGTGACCGGTTGCTGGTCGACGAAGATTACCTGTTGCGATTGACGTCGAATCTCGGCGCCGAGCAACTGGATCCGCTGAAGACGACGGTGGTTCAGAACATGCGCGCGATGACGACCTGGGTGCTGGCCAAGCGCTGAGGAACCCCGCAACGAAGGCTGTTGCGCGCGATCCGCTGCACCGCTGCGGGCTCGTGTTATAATCACCAGCATTGACATGCAGTACCGACTGGACAGAGACGACAGGATCGAGGCGGTCAGCACCGACTGGCTGGATTTCGCCCGGGCGAACGGCGCGCCCGACCTGACCGCTGAAAACGTGATCGGACGGCCCCTCTGGGACTTCGTCGCCGGAGCGGACACGCGGCATCTGTACGAGCTCATGTTCCGGCGGGCCCGTAACGACGGTGTCTCGTTCGTCGTTCCGTTTCGCTGCGACGCGCCGACCGCGCGGCGCTTCATGGAACTGGTCGTTCACCCCGCGGGTCGCGGCGGGATCGATCTCGAGGGCCGGCTCGTCCGGGGCGAGAAACGGGATCCGGCGCGCCTGCTCGACCCGGCTGTGCCCCGCACGAACGACTCCCTGATGATCTGCTCCTGGTGCAAGAAAGTGCGTCCCGAACAAACGTGGCTGGACGCCGAGATCGCAATCACCTCGATGGACCTCTTTTTGACGCCTCGTCTTCCGCAACTCACCCACGGGATCTGTCCGGTCTGCAGCGATCGCGTCCTGAAGGAGATCGATGCGGACGTCGCCTGACACCGGGCTCGAAAGCGTGAACGGGAGACACCATGACGGACCGACAGAGAGAACGGGATCGCCGCGCGATCATGGCGGCCCGCAATAATGCCGACTGGTACGCGATGATGTTCGACATTCACGGCCTGCGCTACGAGCGCTCGGAGATCGCGTTCGTCGGGATCGATCCGCCGCCGCCGTATCACAGCAGGATGACGACGCTCGACCCGCGTCCGACCGGGGCGCTCCGTGCACTCGTTTCGGAGCAGGCCGGGCGCCCCGGATTCGGCATAAAGGACTCGTTCGATTGTCTGCCTCTTGTAGAGCACGGCCTCACCGAGCTTTTTTCCGCCAGCTGGATACATGCCGATGCGATCCGTGCCGCGAGCACGAAAGGCTGGACGCGCATTCGTGACGCCGACGATCTCGCTCTGTGGGAGAGGGCGTGGAATGCCGGAGGGTCGCCGTCCGGTGAGCGTCAGTTCCCGGCAACGGTGCTCGAACGTCCCGATGTCGCATTCTATGGGCGCCGGGCGAAAACGGAGTTCGACGCGGGAGTCGTGGCGAATCTTTCGTCGGACTGTGTCGGCCTTTCGAACTGCTTCGGGGAGGGCGCATTCGGAGCGGCGGCAACGCTCTGTGCGAAACTCGGCCGTGATCTTCCGGTCGTTTCCTACGTCCGAAATGACGGACTCGACGCCGCCCTCGCATGCGGGTTCGAGAAAACGGGATCGCTTCGAGTATGGACCGGGCCCTCCGCCTGACCGCGAAACGACGGAGAAGAATGCGATGACCGATCGCAGAAACCCCGCGCGCGAAACGACCACTCTCGAACCTCTCGTCGAACCCGCGTGGCTCGAACGCCACCTGGGCGACGCCGATCTGCGTGTCGTCGATGCGACCGTGCAGGTGAAGCTCTGGCCGTGGCCCCGCATTCGGAGCGGGCGGCGCGGCTACGAGAGAGCCCATGTTCCCGGCGCCGTGTTCGCCAACCTCATGGAAATCTCGGACCCCGGCGCGCCCCGTCATAC
>JABDJQ010000236.1 GCA_013002425.1 Gemmatimonadota bacterium | reverse complement strand
GCTACGAACGCTACAATTTCGGACTGCGGTTCAAGTGGAACGCGGCCGACTTCTACGATCTCTTCGGCCCGACGAAACGGAGCCGCAAGGGTTACTCCGTCGGCGCGAACTACCGGCGCACTCTCGTTTCGGACGATCCGCGCTCACTCGTCCTGAATCTCGGCACCACCGCCTTCTGGGACCTCGAACGGCTTCCCGACTACCAGAACGTTTCGACCTCGTCGTCGCGGCTGGTTTCTTCGTCCGCCTCGATCACGTATACGAACCAGCGCGCGTCGATCGGCGCCATCGATTACGAGAAGGGGACGATGCTGGAGCTCATGGCGTGGAACAGCGTGGTGCGCGGCGAGGCATTTCCCGCGGTCGTCGTGAATGCCGACGGGGGAGTCGCCCTTCCGCTCGGTCACTCGTCGGTCTGGCTTCGAAATTCGGCGGGCTACTCGCCCGGCGAGCGCGACGAACCGTACGCCAATTTCTTTTTCGGCGGATTCGGCAACAACTGGGTGGATGACGGCCGCGTGAAACGGTATCGTGAGTTCTACAGCTTCCCCGGCCTCGAGCTGAACGAACTGGGCGGCACGAATTACGTGAAGTCGACGCTCGAGCTGAACCTGCCGCCGCTTCGGTTCCGGCGCCTCGGAACGCCGGGATGCCACGCGACCTGGCTGCGCCCGGCGCTTTTCGCGATGGGAGCGGTGACGAACCTGGACGACGGGGGCACGCGAACGGAAGTCGCGAGTGCGGGGACGCAGCTCGATCTGCGCCTCAGCCTGCTTTCGCATCTGGATCTGACGTTTTCGATCGGCTACGCGGCCGCGTTCGAGAAGAACCGCCGCCATCGGGATGAGTTCATGTTCTCACTCAAAGTATTGTGAGTACGCTCCTGAATGTCGGGGTCGCGCTGATCCCGGTTCTCGTATTCCTCTATATCCTTTTCATACTGGATACGTTCAAACTGCTGCGCCGATCGACGGTTCTCGCGGCGATTCTGAGCGGCACCGTGGTCGCGGTCGTCTGCTTCGTGACGAACCGGTATTTTCTCGGCCCCCTTGCGGTCGACCCCGTCTTTTATTCGCGCTACGCGGCTCCGGTTCTCGAAGAGGCGCTGAAGGCCGCGCCCGTCCTTCTGATGATCCGCATTCACCGGATCGGGTTTCTCGTCGACGCCGCGATTTTCGGCTTTGCCGCAGGGACCGGCTTCGCGGTAGTGGAGAACGTCTATTATCTCGGCGCGCTCGATCGCGCGGAACTGCTTACGTGGATCGTGCGCGGATTCGGCACGGCCGTCATTCACGGAAGCAACACCGCGATCTTCGGAATCCTCGCGAAGCTGCTTTTCGACCGGTGGGACTCCGCGGTCGTTCGCCCGTTTCTGATCGGGCTCGTACCGGGAGTCGTCATTCACTCGCTCTTCAATCATTTCATTCTGCCTCCGCTTCTCGCGACCGGCCTCATTCTGATCGTGATGCCGTTACTGCTGATCGTGGTGTTCGAGAGCAGCGAGAAGTCGACGCGCGACTGGCTCGGCGTCAGCTTCGACAGCGACATCGACCTCATGGAGCAATTGACCACCGGCGAGATCGGGGATACCAGAGTCGGAAAGTATCTCGATTCGCTGCAGGATTCGCTTCCGCCGGCCGTCGTGGCGGATCTATTCTGCTACCTGCAGATTCATCTCGAACTGTCGATGCGGGCGAAGGGACTGCTGATCGCGCGCCAGGCGGGGCTGGAACCGGAGCCCGACCCTGTAGTCGAGGCTTCGTTTCGCGAACTCGAGTATCTGCGCAAGACGGTGGGGCGGGCCGGTGTTCTTGCCATTTCCCCGTTCCTGAACATGAAAAGCCGGGATCTCTGGCAACTGCACATGCTGCGGAAGTGATTCCGGCGCGAACCGAGCGAGGCCAGGGCAGGAGATGACGAAAATGGACGACAGCAAACCGAATCCGAGCGGTGAGTCCGGTGCGCGCCGCCTGCTTCGACTCGCGCGGGTTATCGGCGGATGGATCATCGTCGTACTGATCGCGGGTTTTCTGACGGGCCTCGTTCTCGGCATGCGCGAAATCATCGCCCACCGCTATCTCTCGTACGGACTCTACCCGCTCTCGCTCCAGATCCTCGTCGAGTACTGGGAGCTCGCCGCACGACGCATTGCGCAGTTCGTTTTCGTATTCGCGGCGCTGCATGCGGCTTCGACCCTGGCCGGGCCGTGGATCGAACGCGGGATCTTGCGCGTCGGAGTCGTGAACCGGAACCGGTTCGCGGGATTCGTGCTCGCGCTGCTCGGCGGGGCATTCGTCTTCTTTCGCATGACCTTCGTCGCCGTCACCGGAGAAGCGCCTTCGCTGCGGGGACCGCGCTCTCTGTTCGAAGCGCTCGCCCGCCTGTTCGAAGAACTCGCGATTCTCGATTCGGCGTCGCTGCTTCTCGTCCCGGCGGCGACCGGCATCGCCGTCTTCCTGCTGGGCGGAATGATCGCCGGCCGCCTGCGCGCCGGCGACCTCGTTCTGCTCGCCGGTCGTCTCGTGACCTCGCGCACGGCTGCCCTTTGCGCGCTGGCGTCTGTTCTGATCTTCACCGGGGCGTTCGTTTTCGAGAATCGTCTGGTGGCCGCGGCGATCGGGAAGAAGAACATCATCTTCATTTCGATCGATACGCTGCGCGCGCGGAACCTCGGCTGCTACGGATACGGGCGGGACACTTCGCCGCGCATCGACGCGTTTGCGGAGAGAAGCGTGCTCTTTGAAAACGCGTATACGACATGGCCGAAGACCACGCCCGCCGTCGCCTCGCTCATGACGGGTCTCTACGCACATACGAACGGCGTCCTGCGCCTCGCGCCGTTTCAGTATCTGAGAGACGATCTGCTCATGCTGGCGGAGATTCTCCGGAACAGCGGCTACCGAACCGAGGGCAATATCGCGAACGGCGTAATCGGGATCGAAGCGAACGTGCATCAGGGTTTCGACCGGTTCGGGGAGAAGATGGGGACCGCGGACAACGTGACCCGCGGAGCGCTCTGGAGCATCGACCGGCTCGCGGACCGGCGCGAGAAGAACCCTTTCTTCTACTGGGTCCACTACGTCGATCCGCACACGACCTACGACCCGCCGGACTCGACCGACTACTTCGTCGGCGACCGGTTTTACGATCCGGCCGAGAGAGTGAGGATCGAAGAGGGCGCTTTCGATCTGGTGCCGATCGAACCCGGACTTTCCGGATATGAAGAGAACAGACGCCTGCATATCAACAGGGCCGATCTCGGCTGTACGGGACCGGGAATCATTCACGAGAAGAACGAGATCCTGGCGCACTACGTGGCGCTTTACGATGCGGAGATCCGTTACGTCGACAGGCATGTGGGGATGGTGCTCGATCGCCTCGAGGAGCGGGGCCTGCTCGAGAACTCGATCGTCGTGCTCTGGTCGGACCACGGCGAAAGCCTCGGCGAGCACAACTACTACTTCCGGCACGGACGTTTCCCTTACAACGTGAATCTCGAAGTCCCGCTGATCGTTTACGACGCGGATCAACCGGCGCGCGTCGTGGATCACGCGATCAGCCTGCTCGACGTCACGCCCACCCTGCTCGATCTTGCCGGGATCGAACATCCGACGGAGTTCGAAGGACGTTCTTTTGCGGGAGAAGTACGCGGCGAAGGCTCGGAGCCGCGCGATATCTTTGCGGAGAGCGGGTATGCGGTCAATTATCAGAAGACGCTGATCCGGGACAACTGGAAGCTCATCTACATTCCGGACGAGCTCGACCGCACGCTGATGACCGGGGCCGAATTCGAGCTCTACGATCTGGCGGAAGACCCCGATGAACTCGTGAACGTGAGCGCGCTCCATCCTGCGGTCTTTGCGGAGATGAAAACGGCTCTCCTTGCCTGGATCGCGACGTGGGAAGACGATCTCGTCGAGAAGGGCGTGCAGGATGTCGACTATTCCGAAGCGAAGATGAACGAGCTTCGCGCCCTCGGTTATGTCGACTGAGCCTTCAGGGCGCGGTCTGATACCTCTGATAGTGCGGACCGGATCGATCAGTCGGCGTTCCAGGGCGGGTAATCCGTCAGGCCCGCAGGAGTCTGCTCGAGCGTATACCATGACGCCGGCTCTGAAAGCGGGGCCTGCGGCCATCCGTTCTTCCAGCGCTCGGCGAGGTCGGGGTTCGTGATGAACGGCCGGCCGATCGCGATCATGTCGGCCGCGCCGCGCGCGACCGCCGCCGAGGCTGTCTCGCGATCGTATTCCCCGTTCCCCATCAGCACGCCCGAATAAACCGCACGAAAATCCTCGAGCGTCATGGGAGGCCCGGGCGTGTCCTTGCCGAGTTCTTCGCCGTCGACGACGTGCAGATACGCGAGACCGAACGCGTCCAGTTCGCGCGCCGCATACGTGAACGTTTCGCGAAAGTCGGGCGAGCCCATGCCGCCGGAGGGGTTGTTCGGGGAGAGCTTCACCGCAACCCGCCGCGGCCCGACCGCGGCCGCGAGCCCCGCGACGATTTCGCGAAGCAGGCGAAACCGGTTCGCCACGCTCCCGCCGTAATCGTCGGTCCGATGATTGCTGTTCGACTGCAGGAACTGGTCGATCAGGTAGCCGTTGGCGCCGTGCACTTCGACGCCGTCGAAGCCGGCCTCGATCGCGCGCACGCCGGCGCGCACGTAGTCGGACACGATGCCGGGCAACTCCTTCGTTTCGAGCGCCCGCGGCGTCTCGCCCGGTTTCTTCCCGCGCGGCGTCCGCACCTGTCTTCCTTCGATCGGAATGGCCGAAGCGGAAACGGGGAGCGCCCCGCCGTGAAAGTCGCTGTGCGATACGCGGCCCGTATGCCAGAGCTGCAGAAAGATCACGCCGCCCCGCGCGTGAACGGCGTCCGTCACGGGCCGCCACCCGGCGCACTGTTCGTCCGTGTAGATCCCGGGCGTGTTCACGTAGCCGTTCGCCTGGGGAGAGATCGTCGTCGCCTCGCTGATGATGAGTCCCGCGCGGGCGCGCTGCGCGTAGTATTCGGCAATCAGCGCGTCCGGCATGCGATCGGGGCCGGCCCTGTGGCGCGTCATCGGCGCCATCGCGATCCGGTTGGCGAGCGTCAGATCGCCTACGGCGACGGGCGTGAAAAGCGGTTCTGTGCCCGCGGCTTCAGGCATGGCTCACCGCGCGCCGACCGGAACCCGCACGGTCTGCACCGCGTTGGCGGGAATCGTAATCTCCGCGTAGCGATCGCCGATCTGCAGCGCGAGCGCGATGTCTTCTTTCGTCGTGTTGAGAAGCTGCACACTCAGTAGTCCGTCCGCGTTCAACGTCGCGCACGCGTGCAGATCGTCCGGGCCGCGTCCGCCGAGATCGCGTTTCGTCTGCACGGCCCGGTCGCCCGGGCGGATCGTGCGGCTGAACTGCTTCAGCACATGATAGATCGGCGTGTAGTAGACGTCGCGTTTCTCGGTATCGATCATGATGGGCGCGCCGCAGAAGTTACCGACATGATTCGGCCCGCCGTTTCTGTCGAGCACGATGTTCCAGTCTACCCAGCCGCTCATCCAGTGATCCAGGCTCACGATGATGTTTCGCGCGTAGCGATGGACCGGGGTATAGATCGGATGGTCGACGACCGCCGGTCCGGCCCAGGTTGCGGAGTAGGCCCAATCGGTCGC
>JABDJQ010000226.1 GCA_013002425.1 Gemmatimonadota bacterium | reverse complement strand
TGATTGCACAGTTCAACGTCCCGTTCTTCTTCGGAGGTACAGGATTGCTGATTGTCGTGGGGGTCGCGCTCGATACGCTCCAGCAGATCGAATCGCATCTGCTGATGCGCCACTACGACGGGTTCATGAAAAAGGGGCGTATGCGAGGTCGACGCGGTTAAATGATCGTCCTCAAGAGCCCCGACGAGATCGAGAAGATGCGAAGGGCCGGCGCGGTTGTCGCCGGCGCCCACAAGATGATCGCCGAGGCGGTGAAGCCGGGCGTCACGACCATCGAACTCGATCAGATCGCGGCGGAATACATCGCTTCGCAGGGAGCGAAAGCCGCCTTTCTGGGATACAACGGCTTTCCGGCCAGCATCTGCGCCTCGGTGAACGAAGAAGTCGTTCATGGAATACCGGGTGATCGCGTGCTGGTGGAAGGCGATATCGTCGGCGTGGATATCGGATCCCTGCTCGACGGATATTACGGAGACTGCGCGTACACGCTCCGCGTGGGCGACGTCTCCGACGAGGCCAACTTGCTGTTGGACGTAACGCAGCGCGCCCTTGTGAAAGGGATCGAACAGGCGAAGCCCGGCAATTTTCTGCAGGACATTTCGCACGCGGTGCAGCAGGAAGTGGAAGCGAGCGGCCTCGCCGTGGTGCGCCAGCTGGTCGGCCACGGGATCGGAAGAAAAATGCACGAGGACCCGCAGGTTCCCAACTACGGGAAGCCGGGACGAGGCGTCATGCTCCAGGAGGGCATGGTACTCGCCATCGAGCCGATGGTGAACGTCGGCACGATCGATGTCCGCGTGCTGGACGACGAATGGACGGTCGTCACGAAGGACGGATCGCTGAGCGCTCATTTCGAGCACACCGTGGCGATCCGCTCGGACGGTCCGGACATTCTGACGCTGCAATAGGAGACTGAATGGCGAAAGAGCAGCCAGTTACGGTAGAGGGTACGGTCGTCGAGCCGCTTCCGAACGCGATGTTTCGGGTGGAGCTCGAGAACGGGCATAAGATTCTGGCCCACATTTCGGGCAAGATCCGCATGCATTTCATTCGGATTCTGCCCGGCGACAAAGTGACCGTGGAACTCTCTCCGTATGATCTGACACGCGGTCGCATTACGTATCGGTACAAATAGGATCGCGGAACCTCTCGGAGGCAGGAAATGAAAGTCCGGGCATCGGTAAAAAAGATTTGTGAGCATTGCAAGGTCGTGAAGCGCCGCGGCGTGATTCGCGTCATCTGCAAGAAGAATCCACGTCATAAGCAGCGACAAGGCTAGAGAAGGAGGGACCTCTTGGCCCGAATTGCGGGAGTCGACCTCCCTAACGAAAAACGAATGGAAGTCGCGTTGACGTACATTTTTGGAATCGGCCCGACCCTTTCCAAGAAGATTTGCGCCGACGCCGGTGTGAATCTCGATACGCGCGCGAAGAATCTGTCCGAAGAAGAGACGGCGAAGCTCCGTAACCTCATCGAAAACGACTACAAAGTCGAAGGGGCGCTGCGCAACGAAGTCTCGATGAACATCAAACGCATCATGGACATCGGCACGTACCGCGGACTGCGGCACCGCCGGTCGCTCCCGGTGCGCGGACAGCGCACGAGCACGAATGCACGCACGCGCAAAGGCCCGAAGAAGGGTCAGATCGCAAAGAAGAAGAAGTAACGCAAGTCACGCGAGACACTCGTTCGCTTGTAATGAAGGAGGTACCTTTTGGCGCCACCGCGTAAAGGTAAGAAGAAGAAGGACAGGAAGGTCGAGGCATTCGGCGTCGCCCATATCTCTTCCACGTTCAACAACACGATCGTAACGATCACCGACGGGGCCGGCAACGTGGTCTCGTGGGCGAGTTCGGGCAAGATGGGATTCAAGGGCTCGAAGAAGAGCACTCCCTTCGCCGCGCAGCTCGCCGCGGAAGATTCCGCGAAAGTGGCCGTCGCGATGGGTATGAGAAAAGTCGAAGTGAAGGTCAAGGGACCGGGTTCCGGTCGCGAGGCCGCCATCCGTTCGTTGCAGGCAGCGGGGCTCGATATAACGGCAATCCGTGACGTGACACCCATTCCGCACAACGGATGCCGTCCCCCGAAAAGACGCCGCGTCTAGTTCGCCGTCGCTGCTCGATTGTTTTTGTGACACCATCGCGAGGATGGAAGGGGGTCGCTAATCATGAAATGGAAAAGTCTCCAGATGCCGACGAAGATCGAACGGCAGGAGGAGACCTATACAGACACGTATGGGTTGTTCATTGCCGAGCCGCTCGAACGCGGGTTCGGCATCACCATCGGGAACGCCCTTCGG
This sequence comes from Gemmatimonadota bacterium, assembly GCA_013002425.1. Classification (GTDB taxonomy): domain Bacteria; phylum Orphanbacterota; class Orphanbacteria; order Orphanbacterales; family Orphanbacteraceae; genus JABDJQ01. The sequence continues at coordinate 2,028 of JABDJQ010000226.1, read as the reverse complement.
CGCGTGCTGCTTTCGTCCCTCCAGGGCGCGGCCGTACGCTACGCGAAGATTCAGGGCGCCAAGCACGAATTCTCGACGCTTCCGGGCGTGTACGAAGACGTGACCGATATCGTCCTGAACCTGAAGAACCTGGTGGTTCGCCTCGACGGCGACGAGCCGAAACCGATCTCGCTGGACGTCGAAGGTCCGGGCGAAGTGACGGCGGACCTGTTCGAAGTGCCGGCCGGTCTCGAGATCATCAACAAGAGCCTGCACATTGCGACGCTCGACGCCGGCGCCAACCTGAAAATGGAAGTCGGCATCGGCGAAGGACGCGGGTTTACGGCGGGTGAGCATCAGGACAACGCGGAAGCCGGCATCGGCGTCGTGAACATCGACTCGTTCTTCTCACCGGTTCGCCGTGTGACGTACCGGGTCGAAGACACGCGCGTTGCCCAGAAAACGGATTACGACAAGCTCGTTCTCGAAGTGTGGACGAACGGCACGATCTCTCCGGAAGACGCCGTTTCGCATGCGGCCAAGATCCTCAAGGATCACCTGCTGCTGTTCATGAACTTCGACGTGGAGCCGAAGGAAGAAATCGAAGAGGTTGTCGACGAGGAATCGGAAAAGATCCGCGAACTCATGAATCGCAGCGTCGACGAACTCGAGCTTTCCGTGCGGTCGAGCAACTGCCTCCAGGCGGCGCAGATTCGTACGATCGGCGAACTCGTAACGAAGACCGAGAGCGAAATGCTCAAATACCGGAACTTCGGTCGCAAGTCGCTGAAGGAAATTTCGGACATTCTGAAGAACATGAACCTCGGGTTCGGCATGAACCTCGAAGAGGTCATGAGCTCGCAGATGGAAGAAGAAGTCACGACTTAATCAGTCGATAAGGGTCAGAAGACATGAGACATCGAAAGCACGGACGCAGGCTGAACATGAAGACGGCGCATCGCAAGGCGATGTTCCGGAACATGGTGAGCTCGCTCTTTCAGCACAGACGGATCGAAACGACCGACGCCAAGGCGAAGGAACTTCGGGCCGTGGCCGAGAAGCTGATCACGTTCGCGAAGCGTGGCGATCTTCACGCGCGGCGGCAGGTCCTCCGCTCCATCCCCGACCAGAAGGTCGTGCACGAGCTGTTCGAGACGATCGCGCCCGCGATGGCCGAACGCAGCGGCGGCTACACGCGCGTCATCAAGTCGCGACGCCGGCCCGGCGACAACGCCGCTCTCTCCCTCGTCGAACTCGTCGGCCTCGAGCCGAAGATCGAAGAGATGGAAGAGAAGCTCGAAACGAAGCGGCAGAAGCGCGAGAGCAAAGAGACCGCGATGCAGCAGCAGATGGCCGCGCAGCAGGCACAAAGCGCGAAAGACGAAAAGTAGCACGATAGCGGCCGGAGCTTTACACACCGGCCGAAGACATAAGAGATACGTACGCAGAAGGGATCGATTCTCTCGAAGATCCGGATGCGTTAAGTAATACGCGAGAAGATCATTTCTCTCGATCTGGTGTGCAGCCTCCGGCTGCACCGGACTTCGGCCTGGCCAAATGGCCAAGTGGAGGCCGAACAGAATCCGAGAAACGATCTCCTCGCTTTTGCTTACGTATGAGGGACTCGGAGAAGAACCGAGACCTCTGCGATATGATTCGTTCGTTGCGGCCGGGGTGAAAGCTCCGGCCGTTTTCGTGTCTACTTTCGAGCGCGGAGGGAAGAAGGGGGAAGGGGAGGGAAGAGAGGGAAGAGGGACAAGACGAAGTAGAGTGATCCTCCGGGCGGGTGGTGCGACGGACGGGGCCCCCGGGCGAGCCTGCCCAGGCCGGGGAGGGGGCCGTCGTGACAGGACCCGCCCGGCCGATTGCCCTACTTCAGATTCTTGAACGCTTCGATCGCCCGTTCGCGTGCTTTCCTGTGGTCGACGATCGGCTCCGGATAGTCGCATTCAGCGCGCTCGAGGGGCGTGAACTTCGCGACGTCGTGCAGCTTCTTCGGATCGACGTTCTCGAGTTCGGGGCAGAACTTCCTGATGAACTTCGCGTCGG
>JABDJQ010000208.1 GCA_013002425.1 Gemmatimonadota bacterium | reverse complement strand
CCCGCGGGCGGCGACAACTCGCGGCCCGACAGGGGGCTCCTGACCCGCCTCGGAATCTGCGCTTCCGCCGCGATGAACGTGATGATCGTATCGGCGTGCTTCTACTTCGGACTCTCGCGCGCCGACGAACCGCTCTACACGATCCTCGGCTATCTCGGACTCGTGTTCGCGGGAATCACGACCGTGGTGGGCGGCGACCTCTTCTTTCGGTCCGTACTACGCGGGGCGCGTCGTGGCCTCGTACATCTGGACCTTCCGATCGCGCTCGGCATCGCGCTGGCCTTCGCAAGTTCCGTCGTGATGCACATGACGAGGGGGCCCGAGTTCGCCTATTACGACACCACCTCGGCTTTCGTCACGTTCATGGTCGCCGGCCGATGGCTGCAGCAGCGCGCCGTGGAAAGAAATCGCCGGGCGCTCCTCCGGAGCACGGGAGTCGATCACCTCTACGCGCGACGACGAGCGGGGGACCGTGTCACTTCCGTACCCGTGCGCGCGATTCGAGCCGGAGACGAACTCTGGGTCGTGCCGGGAGAGTTCGTGCCGGTTCGCGCCCTTCCCCTGGATGCGCGACGTGCTTACAAGCTCGACTGGATCACGGGGGAACCGCGCGTGTTTACGACGCGGCAGGACGTGGCGCTTCCCGCAGGCGCCACGAACGCGGGCGAGGAAATGCTCCGCGTGCGTGCGATCGAGGACTTCACGCAGTCGAAACTGCTCACGCTTCTCAGCGGCTCGGACCCGACGGGAAATCCCGCGGACGATCGCGACACGGATACCGCGGGCGGCGAAGAGAGATGGTGGCGGAACGTGAGCCTCGCCTACGTCGCGTTCGTTCTGCTGACCGCGTGCGCCGGGCTGCTGCTCTGGCGTCACGACTGGGAGCGCGCGATTCCGATTACGATCTCGCTGCTCGTCATCACTTGTCCCTGTGCGATCGGTTTCGCCCTGCCGCTCGCGCGCGAACTCGCGCACAACGGACTGCGCCGCGCGGGCGTATTCGTACGCAAACCCCACTTCCTCGATCGCGCGCTGCGCATACGGCGCGTCATCTTCGACAAGACCGGCACGCTCACGAACGGAACAATGCGCCTCGCCCCCGAATCACGACGCGACCTCTTCGCTCTCGCCGTCGACGACCGCCGCGTGCTCGCCGGCATGGCTGCACGGAGCAACCATCCCGTAAGCCGCGCCCTCTGGCATGAACTCGACCGGGAGGCGACCGCCGACCCGGGCTGGATCGTGAGAGAGGTGGCCGGGCGCGGCCTCGAGCTCGTCGTGAATCGAGCGCTCTACAGACTGGGCAACGCCGCGTTCGCAAACCACGGCGCACGAACGGAGGCGGGCGGGGAAACGGTCTTCTCCCGGGACGGGATCCCGCTCCTTCGCATTCGCCTCGAAGAGCAGATTCGTGAAGACGCGCGCGACGAAGTAGGGCTTCTACAGAGAATGGGACTCGACATCGCGATTCTGACCGGCGACAGCGCGCGCGCCGCCCGACGCGTGGCGCAGGCGGTCGGGA
>JABDJQ010000174.1 GCA_013002425.1 Gemmatimonadota bacterium | reverse complement strand
CGAAAGCGTGACGCGCCCGTTCGCCAGCTCACGACGATGCCATCCCGGAAGGAGGGGCGGGTACTTCGCGGCGAGTTCATCGTAGAGTGGAATATCCGCCGCGCGCTCCCGTGCGATCGCGCGGAATTCGTGCGGAGCGATCGGGTGCGCGTCGAAGCCGATAAAATGCAGGCGCGCGACGGGAGCGTCCCGGAGCGCGTGCGCTGTGCCGGCGAAGTTCATGCCGGTACCGAAACCCGTTTCGGCAATACGAAAGACGTCGCGGCCGCTGCCTTTCGAATCCGCGCGTCCGCCAGCTCCCGCCGGCCTGTCCGCGCGTTCGAGAAGACGCGAAGGCGCAATGAAATTGCGGCGCGCTTTGTCGTGAGCATCGGCGTCGTGATAGATGTCGTCGTAGTCGAGGGAGTAAGGCCGCCCGTCGCGCCAGTCGATTCGCGCGGGCGCGATCAGCGAGCGGGGCTCACCGCTCACGGAACGCGCGGCCGGTCCGGATCGCGGATCCACTCGCTCCAGGAGCCCGGATAGAGGGCGGGTTCGGGAAGGCCCGCGATCAACATCGCGAGAACGTTGTGCGCGGCGGTCACACCCGAGCCGCAGTAGCAGACGGGATTCGTTCTGAACGACTCGAATCGCGCGCGCAGTTCTTCCGGCGAACGGAAGAGGCCGTCCGGGCCCAGATTGCCGTCGAACGGCACGCAGTGCGCGCCCGGAATGTGCCCCAGGATGTCGTCGAACGGGTCCTCTCTGGCTTCGAAACGCGCCTGCGACCGCGCGTCGATCAACGTGTGGGCGGCTTTCGCGTCGCCGCTTCCGAGGCCGGCCTCGATCGCGGTGGCGTCGATGACACGCACGAGTGATGCGCGAATCGAAAACGTGCCGGGTTCCGGCGTGTCCGCGTTCGTCATCCAGGGACCGTTCCACGCGGCCGTGCCGCCGTCGAGCACGGCCACCTTTTCGTGGCCGAGCCAGCGCGCAAGCCACCATGCGCGGCCCGCATATGCGCCGCCCGCGTCGTCGTACACGACAATCTGATCATCGTCGTTGATGCCCCATGCCTGGAACGCGTCGCGCAGATCTTCCGGATCGGGCAGCGGATGCCGGCCCCCTGTTCCGGGCGCAGCGGCAAGATGACGGTCGAGGTCGGCATACTGCGCTCCCGGGATGTGGCCCGTTTCGAACTTCGCCCGGCCGCCGTCCGGATCACCGATCACGGCGCGGCAGTCGAGTACGCGCCATCGCCCGATGTTCTCCGCGAGTTCCGCGGCGGAAACGATGGTCGTCCGTGCTTCGCTCATGATTTCGGCTCCTCGTAACGATCGTACGTGCCCAGTACTTTGAAAACCTCCGACTGCCTCTCGAGCAGCGCGAGCGCCTCGGCGACCGGCTTCGTCTGCGCGCCCCCTTCGAGGTCGGCGAGAAAACCGTACTGCTCGGGCTGTCCCCGCAGCGGCCGCGACTCGATGCGCGTGAGATTGATGCTGCGATCGGAAAAGATGCGCAGGATATCGGTCAGCGAACCCGCCGTGTTCGGCGTGCTGAACAGGATTGAAGTCTTGTTCCCCTTGTCGATCCCGTCTTTCGAAACGATCACGAAGCGCGTGGAGTTTCGATGGTCGTCCTCCACGTTCTCCTCCACGACCTTCAAGTCGTAAAGCTCCGCGCACAGCTTGCTCGCGATCACGCCGACCGTGCGAAGCTGCGGATCGCTCATGAGCGTATGCGCCGCGCCCGCCGTGTCGTAGTGCGACTTCGGCTCGAGGCCGCGCCGCGCGAGCATCCCTTCACACTGCGCGAGAGCTACAGGGTGCGAGTAGGCGAAGCGCAGGCTCTCGGGGTCGACCTCGCGACGGCAGAGCAGCGCGTGATGCACGGGCACTTTCGCCTCGGCCACGATCTTGACGTCGCGCTCGACGAGCAGGTCGTTGGCCGCCGCGATCTGGCCCGCGAGATTGTTTTCGACAGGCACCATGCCGAGATCGATCTCGCCGTTCTCGACCGACTCGAACACGTCCTTGAAATGGCGGCACGGAATCGGAATCGCGGCCGGGTCGAAATCGCGGACGGCGACTTCACTGTACGCCCCGTGCGCCCCCTGAAACCCGATCAGACGCGGCTGGCGATCCTGTACGCGCTTCGACTCGTCGATAATGCGCGCGAAGATCGCTTCGGCGAAATCGGGCTCGATCAGGTGATTCGAATGCTGCCGAATGCGTTCGATGACTTCGATCTCACGCGACGCATCCTTCGTCTTCTTCTTGTAGTTCCGTGTGCGGAGCGCGAGCTCGAGCCGCTCGTTGAACAGATGGATGAGTTTCGTGTCGATGAAGTCGATCTGCTCGCGGATCTTGTCGAGGTTCATGATGCGTTCCTTCGGGCTTTACTATTCGGAGACCCGCGGGGCGGGGTACTCCCGGGCCAGGTCGACCGTTTCCGCGTACGAGCTCGTCCAGCCGTTCTCGAAGTAGCGATCGAGACGCCCGGCGATCGCCGTGCCCTCGATCACGAGGCCCATGTTGCGGCTCGTATAGAAGTAACCGCGTTCCCAGTTGCTCGTGCCGATCCAGCAGCGCGCGCCGTCGGCGACGAGATATTTCGAATGGATGACGCGCGCGAACGGAATGAAACCGCCCGACCACTCCGGCGGCGTCAGGATACGAACCTCGAGGTTCGGGAGCGCCTGCAGGCTCTTCAGCCCTTCGATCGTGCCGCGTCGCTGGCACCAGTGCGAAACGAGCAGTTCGACCTTGACGCCGCGCGCCGCCGCGTCGCGGAGCGCCCCGTCGAGCATCGGCCAGTAGCGTTTGTCGCGGGTGTTCGCTTTGTACGTGAGAAGCTGCACGCGCACGGAGGTCTTCGCGCTGTCGATGAGGGCCACGATCTGCGGCAGATCCCACATCGACTCGTCGCTCAAGTGGCCTTGCGGGCTGAGCGCCGGACGAACGCGAACGGAATCGTCGCCCGTGCGAATCGTGACATCCGTCCAGTCGGCGTCGCGTTTCAGTACGGCGATGCGCGACGCGTCGGCGCCCGCGTTCGAGTCGTCCTCGTCTTCGCCTTCGATCTGCGCCGCCGGACGTGCCGCGGCCCAGTCGATATCGAAGATCGCGAGAAACTCGCGCGCAACAGGTTCGCTGGCGACGCGCACGCCGAGTTCCATGATGTGTTCGAGGGCGCGCCAGTCGAAATTCTGGCTGCCGACGAAGATCTCCCGGCCGTCGACGATGAAGAACTTCGCGTGCTGCACGCCCCCCATGAGGGCGCGCGTGTCGAGTATGCGCGCCTCGACGCCTTCGATGTCGTCCAGGCGCTCGATCGTCTCTCCGTAGAGTTCCGCGAACTGTCGATCCAGAACGAAGCGCACCGTAACGCCCCGGCCCGCCGCCCGCTCGATGGCCGCGATCACCGTCTCGAGCCGGCTGCCCGGTTCGCTGCTCGCGTAGAAATGCTCGAAAGCGAGCGAGCGTTCGGCGCCGTCGATCATTTCCACCCACACTTCATGCGCCTCGCGCAGGTCGGGGCTGTCGAGCGATGTTTCGATCGGAGCCGTCTCGACGAGTTCGATCGCGGGGCGCTCCGCGTGGGGCGCCGCGGCGTGTGGCGGAGAGGAAGGGAGTATGAATGCGATCGACAATGCGAACGCTGCCGCGATGGTCAAGCGCAGGAAGAGTGTAGTGACGAAGAGCTTCCGAATACGGTGTATCGTTTTCATACAGGAATCATAGGCCGTACGGGCCCCCGGCACAACGGGATTGCGGTGCGCCGGAAGCGCTCGGGAGCCAGGAAGAAATCTCAGACGTGCCTACTCGACGCTGATCGGCGAGTTCGCGAACCGGTCGCAATGCTCGGGGCGCAGGAAGTAGTAGTTGATCGCGGAATCGCCCGCGGCGCGGGGGCGCATCGATTTCCTGCCATCGTAAACGTACGCGCCGTAGCCGAGCTTTTCGAAGATGGTAAAGAGCCGGCGCGACTTCGATCCCTCGTCGTCGGGGTTGTCCGAGATCTCGACGAAGCTGGCCGGCCGGTTTGCGCGCAGAAATGCGGACCCGCCTTCGATGCACGAAAGCTCGGCGCCCTCGGCGTCGATCTTCAGGAACCCCGCGTTCGTCCGCGTCTTGCGAAAGAACTCGTCGAGCGTCGTCGTTTCGACGTCGAACGACTTGCCCGCGCCGCCCGAGTCCGCCGTCAGATGCGCCATATAATAGTTCTCGCCGCCGTCCTCATAGGTCGGCACGCTCATCCGCGCGATGCCGATCGAGTCGGAGAGCGCCTGGTTCATCGCCCGCACGTTCGCGAGTCCGAGCTTCTTGCAGTTGCTCGACAGAATCGCGTACGTCGTCGGAACCGGCTCGAACGAGTAGACCGACGATCCGTGCGAAAGCACCGAAGCCAGAAACTTCGTATAGACCCCGATGTTCGCGCCCACATCCAGCGCGTCCTTCGCCGGATCCGCCAGATAGCGCACCGCGCGAAGGTCCGGCTCGTCCTCTTCCGTCAGGTTCGTGAGGAATTTCGCGTAGTGCCGCTTCTTCAGGGGGAGCAGGAGCCGTTCGG
>JABDJQ010000172.1 GCA_013002425.1 Gemmatimonadota bacterium | reverse complement strand
TGGAACGAGGCGCGGCGCATGATTCGCGAGGAGAAGGTCTACAAGTGGGTCTTGGAACACTCGAAAGTGAATGAGGAGTAGCCAAATGGGCCTGGTTCCTATGGTCGTAGAGCAGAGTGGTCGGGGCGAACGCGCCTACGACATTTACTCGCGCCTTCTGAAAGATCGTATTATTTTCATCGGGACGGGGATCGACGACAACGTCGCGAACCTGGCCATCGCGCAGCTTCTGTTCTGCGAGGCCGACGATCCCGAGCGGGACATTTACCTTTATATCAATTCGCCGGGCGGCGTCGTGACGGCGGGTCTCGCGATCTACGACACGATGCAGTACATCAAGCCGGACGTCATGACCATCTGCATGGGACAGGCCGCCAGCATGGGCGCCGTTCTTCTCGCGGCCGGCACGAAGGGCAAACGCTCCATCCTGCCGAACGCGCGGGTCATGATTCATCAGCCGCTCGGCGGAAGCCAGGGGCAGGCGTCGGAAGTCGAAATCTATACGCGCGAACTGCTGAAAGTACGCGAAACGCTCAACACCATTCTCGCGGATCATACGGGTCAGTCGGTCGCCAAGATCGCCAAGGACACGGACCGCGACAATTTCCTTTCGGCGGAAGACGCGCTCAAGTACGGTCTCGTCGATGAAGTGATCGCTCATAGAGATTAGCGGGTTTTCGCGAAGCCGCGCGGAGGTAGAGAAGTCGTGAAGAAACGGATCGGATCCCCCCACCCCATTCGATGCTCATTCTGTGGGCGTGGTCAGGAAGAGGTCACGAAGCTGATCTCCGGTCCGTCCGTCTATATCTGCAACGAATGCATCAAGCTCTGTAATGACATTCTGCGCGAAGAGATGGGCCGCGAACTCGTTTACACGGAAGCGGAGGTTCCGAAACCGCCGGACATCCATCGCTTCCTCGACGAGTACGTGATCAGCCAGGACGAAGCGAAGAAGGCGCTCGCGGTTGCCGTCTACAACCATTACAAGCGCATTCATTTCGAGTCGAGCTCGGACGAGGTCGAACTCGAGAAGTCGAACATCCTGCTGATCGGACCGACGGGTACGGGAAAGACGCTGCTAGCGCAGACGCTCGCGAAGGTGCTGAAGGTGCCGTTCGCGATCGTCGACGCGACAACGCTGACCGAAGCGGGCTACGTAGGCGAAGACGTCGAGAACATTCTCGTCAAGCTGCTCCAGAACGCCGACTTCGACGTGCCGAGCGCGGAACGCGGCATCGTGTATATCGATGAAATCGACAAGGTGGCCCGCAAGTCGGACAACCCGTCGATCACGCGCGACGTTTCGGGAGAAGGTGTGCAGCAGGCGCTGCTCAAGATTCTCGAAGGAACGACGGCCAACGTACCGCCGCAGGGCGGGCGGAAGCACCCGCAGCAGAAGTACATCGAAGTCAACACGAAGAACATCCTGTTCATCTGCGGCGGCGCGTTCGAAGGTCTCGATCAGATCATTCAGAAGCGCATCGGCGACAAGGTGATGGGCTTCAACGCGAGCGTTCTGACGAAGGACGAACGGAGCGCGCGCAACCTGCTCATGAGAGTGGAGCCGGAAGATCTTCTCAAGTACGGTCTCATTCCGGAGATGATCGGCCGCCTCCCGAACCTCTGCACGCTGCGCGATCTCGACGCGGACGCGCTCGTCCAGATTCTTACGAAGCCGAAGAACGCGATCTGTCGCCAGTACCAGGTGCTGTTCGAGATGGAGAACATTCAGCTCGAGTTCACGGAGGAGGCGCTGATGGCGGCCGCGAAGAAGGCGCTCAACCGCAAGACCGGCGCGCGCGGCCTTCGCGCCATTCTCGAAGAAGCTCTGCTCGATGTCATGTATGATCTGCCGGGTCTCACCGATGTCAGCAAGTGCGTGATCACCGACGGCGTGGTCGACCGGGGCGAAGCGCCCCTGCTCAGCCACGGCGCTCCCAAGAAGAAGAAGAAAAACAGCGGGAATGCGAGTGCATCGTAACAATGCCCATGATTGAAATCCGTCGCGAAGATGAAACCATTCGCGTCCCGGAGGAGCTGCCTTTACTGCCCCTCCGGGACGTCGTCGTGTTCCCTTACATGATCATCCCGCTTCTCGTGGGACGGCCGAAGTCCGTGGGCGCGCTCACGACGTCGGTCGACGGCGATCGCTACCTCGTCGTCGCGTCGCAGAAGAAGCCCGAGACGTCCGATCCGGGCATGGGCGAACTGCATCCTGTCGGGACGGTCGCCCGCGTTCTCCAGCTCCTCCGCCTTCCCGACAACACGATCAAAGTGCTCGTGGAAGGGATCGGGCGCGTCGAATTGAAGAGCCTGCGCAAGAAGAAGAATTTCGCGGCGGTGAAAATCGCGCGCTACGGATCGTCTTCACGCTCCACATCGGAACTGAAAGCGCTCGTTCGCTCGGTCAAATCGCAGTTCGAAAATTACGTGAAGCTGAGCAAGAAGATTCCGGACGAGATCCTGATCTCCGTCAACAACGTGACCGATCGCGACCACCTCGCCGATCTGATCGGATCGCATCTCTCCGTCGGCCTCGACGTCAAGCAGCAGGTACTGGCGAGTCCCGGTACGAAGCATCGCTTCGAGACGTTGTCGCAGATTCTGTCGGGCGAACTCGAGATCCTGCAGATCGAGAAGAGGATCGAAGGGGAAGTGCGCTCGCAGGTGCAGAAGAACCAGAAAGAGTTCTATCTGAACGAGCAGCTGAAGGCGATCCGCAAGGAACTCGGCTTTGCGGCGGAATCGACGGGCGAACTCGACGACCTGGCCGACGCGGTTGCGGACTCGAACATGCCGGAGCAGGTCGCGGAGAAGGCCGTCAAGGAGATCGAGAAGCTGAGCAAGATGCCTCCTCTCTCCCCCGAAGCCACGGTCGC
>JABDJQ010000159.1 GCA_013002425.1 Gemmatimonadota bacterium | reverse complement strand
GACTACGGTACGACCTGGGTCTACAGAAACACGGACCAGCTCTTCATGGTGCCGTTGCGCGACGATATCGAATCGCCGTTCGCGCCCGAATCGGACAGCGAGGAGTGGGGCGACAAGAAAGACGACGAGGACGACGAGGACGAAGAGAAGGACGACGACGACAAGAAGGACGAAAAGGTCGAGGACCTCGAGATCGATATCGAAGGGTTCGAGCGCCGCGCGGTGCGGATTCCTGTCGAGTCGGGCGGCTTCACGCTCCACGTCGTGAACGACGACAATCGCCTGATCTACACCAGGAACGGCGCGAAACCCGGTGACGATCCCTCGATTCATATTCTCGATCTCGAAGACGACGAAGAGGAATACGAGAAGAGCGTTCTCGGCGGCCAGGGTAACTTCCGGATCTCGGCCGACGGAAAGAAACTGCTGGTCTGGCAGAACGGACGAAACGCCAGGCTCGCGATCATCAAAGCCGCCGAAGACCAGAAGACGGAGGACTTCATCGCGACGTCCGGCATGACCGCGATGATCGATCCGCGCGCCGAGTGGAAGCAGATCTTCACCGACGCCTGGCGCATTCAGCGCGACTACTTCTACGACGGAAACATGCACGGCGTCGACTGGCCGGCGGTGCGCACGCGCTACGAGGCGATGCTGGCGGACTGTGCGAGCCGCCTCGACGTGAGCTACGTGATCGGCGAGATGATCGCGGAGCTGAATGTCGGGCACGCCTACTACTGGGGCGGCGACACGGAGGACGCGCCGAGCATTACCGTCGGCATGCTGGGATGCGATTTCGAGCGTGGCGACGGCGCCTACCGCATCGTAAACATCCTCGAAGGAGGCGCGTGGGACGTCGACGATCGAGGCCCGCTCTCGCAGCCCGGCGTCGACGTGTCGAACGGCGACTATCTGCTTGCGGTGAACGGCGTCGCGCTCGACATGAAGAAGGATCCGTGGGCCGCGTTCCAGGGCATGGCCGGGCGAACGGTCACGATTACCGTAAGCGACGAGCCGAAGATGAGTGACGACGCGCGAAAAATCGTCGTCGAACTGCTGTCGTCGGACTTCATGCTCCGCTACCGCGCCTGGGTCGAGAAGAATCGCAAGTACGTGGAAGAGAAGACCGGCGGACGCGTCGGCTACATCTACGTGCCGAACACGGGCCGAAACGGGCAGAACGAACTCGTGCGCGCGTTCGTCGGCCAGAAGGGGAAGCCGGCGCTGATCATCGACGAAAGATGGAACGGAGGCGGCCAGATTCCGACGCGCTTCGTCGAGCTGCTCGATCGCCCGATCGCGAGCTACTGGGCCACGCGATTCCGTGACAGCGATCCGGCGTGGCCGCCGGACGGACATCACGGCGTGAAGTGCATGCTCATCAACGGAAACGCCGGCTCGGGCGGCGACTACTTCCCGTACTGGTTCCGGGAGCGCGGTCTCGGCAAGCTGATCGGCACGCGTACCTGGGGCGGACTCGTCGGCATCAGCGGCAATCCCGCGCTGATCGACGGCGGCTACACCAGCGTGCCGACCTTCGCGTTCTATGAAAAGGACGGCACGTGGGGAATCGAAGGACACGGCGTCGAACCCGACATCGAAGTGCTCGACGATCCCGCGAAAATGGTCGGGGGGAAGGACCCGCAGCTCGACGCGGCGATCGCGCACATTCTGAACGAGCTGGAGACCAACCCGGTCGTTCATCCGAAACGCCCGGCGTACCCGGATCGGAGCGGCATGGGGATCACCGAGCAGGATAAGTAGCCCGCTCGCAAACGCTTATCTCGAGGGGGCGCCGCGGGGCGCCCCTTTTTTCGTTGGGCAAACCGCCCTCATTCGATAGTCTCTGCGTATCTCCCATTTTCGAGAGCAAGGAGTCGGAATCGCATGAAAACCTTCGGAATGATCCTCCTGTGCGCGCTGCTGATCGTACCGTCCAGCGGATGCGGCCGTTCGAAATCGAAGGGGACGATGTCCCCTGTCGCGAAGCAGGAAGAGTCGCCTCTCTACGAGATCGTCGAAGTCGCGCAGTCGGAACAGCAGTGGACCGGCGTTGCCGTCTCCCGTGACGGTCGCATCTTCGTCTGCTACCCGCGCTGGTCCGATTACGTGCCGATGTCGGTCGGCGAAGTCGTCAGCGAAACCGAAGTCGTGCCCTATCCCGACAAGAACCTGAACGCGTGGAATCTGACGGGGTCCGTGCGCGATCAGTTCGTCTGCGTGCAGTCGCTTTACATCGACGCCGCCAACAATCTCTGGATTCTCGACGCGGGGAATCCGAAATTCGAGAAGCTGATCGACGGCGCGCCGAAACTGATGCGCGTCGACGTGCAGACGAACAAGGTCGTGCATACCTACCGTTTCGAATCGGGCGTTCTCGGGCCGAACTGCTATCTGAACGACGTGCGAGTCGACAACGAGAAGGAAGTGGCGTACCTGACCGACTCGGGCGAGGGCGCGATCTTCGTTCTCGATCTCCGCACGGGGGAGACGCGCAAGCTTCTCGGGGATCACAGATCGACCAAGTCGGAAGGCGCCAAGGTGCGCGTGCAGGGACACGAGTGGCGCCGGAACGGGGAACGCCCGCAGGTGCACGCCGACGGGCTCGCTCTGACGCCGCGCGGCGACTGGCTCTACTATCAGGCGCTCACGGCCCGCACGCTGTACAGGATCCCGACGTCCGCGCTGCTCGACAGGACGCTCTCGCCCGAAGCGGTGGAAGCGCAGGTCGAAAAAGTGCGCGAAGGGAGCGCCGTCGACGGCATGATCTTCAGCGACGACGGTTTTCTCTATCTCACGAATATCGAAGCCAGCGCGATCAATCGGCTCACGCCCGGCGGCACCGTGCAGAACGTGGCGCAGGATTCGCGCATGAAATGGCCCGACAGTTTTTCGATCGACGACCTCGGACACATTTACGTGACGACGTCGCAGGTTCACCTCGGCGAGAAGCGAACGGAGCCGTATCGGCTCTTCCGCATACGTAACATTCCGTAATGTTCGTTTATCAGGAAGAAGGCCGCTTCGCCGCGCAGGTCGCCGGCGGAGTGGAGGAAATCGCCGCCGATGAGATCTTCGCTCTCGGCGGCGAATCCGTTCAGCACGGTTTTCGCGTCGTCACGTTCGCGGCGTCGCCCGAAGCGCTCATGCGCATCGTGTATCGCGCTTCGCTCCCGGCGCGCATTCTGGCGCCGCTCGCCCGTTTCGGATGCCACGACGGCAAATACCTGCGCCGGCGCGCGGGCGACGTCGACTGGACCTCGCTCATGACGGTCGACGAGACGTTCGCCGTGCGCGCGAACGTCGGCAACAGCAGTATCAGCCACTCGCAGTTCGCGGCGCTCTGCGTGAAAGACGCCGTCGTCGATCAGTTCCGCGCGAAGATGAAACGTCGTCCTTCCGTCGAGAAGATCGACCCCGACGTCTGGTTTCACGTGCACGTCGACAACGACCGCGCCACGCTCGCGCTCGATCTCGGATGCGGCGCGCTCCATCGGCGCGGCTATCGCAGGCAGGCGCTCGAAGCGCCCCTCACGGAAACGCTCGCGGCCGCGATGCTCCGCATGGCGGAGTGGAAGGGCGATCGGCCGCTTCTCGACCCGATGTGCGGCGCCGGTACGATTCTCGCCGAAGCCCTGATGCTCGCGGGCGAGATTCCCGCCGGCTTCCTTCGCAAACGTTTCGGCTTTCCGCGCCTCCCCGAGTTTCGCGAAGAGGAGTGGAAGCGCGTCCG
>JABDJQ010000158.1 GCA_013002425.1 Gemmatimonadota bacterium | reverse complement strand
CCCTTGAACACGCTGTTACCGCCGCTCAGGTAGATCTCGGAGCCGTAGAACATCAGTTCCGCTTCTCCGGCGTTACGATCCCCGGTAAACGCCTCCTGGGTCGTGCCGTCGATGGTTACGCTTTCGGAAGAGCGCCAGAAGTAGGTGTACGACGAGTAGACCACGGCATAGCCGGGATAGAGCCATTGCATCTGCCATTCTGATTCGGGAATGGCGAAGTGGACCGTGTCGGCCCCCGGTGTGTTGCTGGTTGCGATCATCGCTTCCGAGAAAGAGATCCTGCCGTCCGGACCCGGCAGGTCGGCAATCGTGGCCGTCTGCCAGTCGATGTCGATCGGATCGCTTCCCGTATCGACGGTTACGATCGCACCGTTCGCGGCTCCGAATGAAAAGATCCAGACCAGTCCCGCCAGATACCCGTTTTTGAAACGTCTCATGTTCGTTACTCCTGAGAGAGTTGCAGTTCTGAACGACGTTATTCCGAGTATGTCCGGCGGGGGGCGGTGTGTCTGTGATCGAAGTCACAGAGGATGGCTACGACGTTACGATCATGCCCCGGAGATGGCCCGCGTCGATGACTTCGATATGCCGGCGTCCCAGCGAGACCACTCCATCCTCTTCGAAATGCTTGAGATGGCGACTGATGATTTCGCGGGAACAGCCGAGTTCGTCGGCGAGCATCGTGTGCGTGGCCTCGACCATCGGTCCCTGCGAGAGGAGAAGTGCGGCGAGCCTCTGCGGCAGCTGCCAGAACGCGAGCTGCTCCACGAGGCCGATCAGCTCCGCCACGCGCTCCCCGATGAAGCGATAGATCGACGATTGAAACGCCGGGTTTTCCGCCATGAGTCCCAGGAACCTCGCCCGCGGAATCGTGTACCCGGAAAGATCCGCGTCCGCGATTCCTTTCGCGGGATAGTGCGTGCTGCTCACGAGGGAACTGAGCGTCAGAATACAGCCTTCCCCGGGCTTCACGCGGTAGAGGAGGATCTCTTTCCCGTCGGGCGTGGGAAGAACAACGCGGATCGTGCCTTCCAGCAGAAGCGAGAACCCATCGCAATGATCCCCGATGTCGAACACGACCGATCCTCCCGCCAACCGAAACGGTTCGCCGTGTGTCTTCAGCGAATCGATCAGATCCGGGGTCAGGTTCTGCAGCACGCCGGAACTGCCTGCACGCGGTATCGATTCTGTCATTCCTGACATCCCCGTAACTGGTTCGAGTCAATGCAGTCCGAACCGACCTCGCGCGTGTCACTCCCGCGTGTCACTCGCGCGTGTCAGTTATCGAGAGCCCCCGCGTCGATCCAGTCGCGGATCATGTCCGTCTGCTCCTGCGACAGCGCCGCCCCGAAGAGCGGCATGCGGTTGCCGAAGTCCGGATCGCCGACCACCTTGAGCCATAGCACGCTGTTCTCCGCGTCTCCCGGTTCGACGTTATCGATCCCGTAGTTCGAAGCTGCGTTCACGAGGTTGTCATACGCGGCGCCCGCCGCGAGCGACATCGGCCCGCCGCCGCCCGGATGACATCCCGCGTTCACGCAACTCGGCGTCAGGATCTCGCTCTGGATCTGCGAGAAGGTCGGCGCGGGCAGAACGGCAATCACTTCGCCGCCGCTGTCGGTGAACCCGATGTCCGTGAACGTCGTGTTGTGCGCGAAGTCGATCGTGAGGCCCGACGGGCCGCCCGTCGCGATGTCACGCCACGCGTGATCCGCCGTCGGCGCGTCGTACCCGCCGTTCCCGTTCAGATCCGCGTAGTAATCGACCGTGTATTCCGTACCCTGTCTGATGATGCCCGGGATCACGAGAGTGAAGTCCGCGCTCGCGATGCTCGCCAGGCGATACTGGCCCACCGTCAAGTCCGTTTCGTTGTCGAACACGCGAACCTCGAAGAGCTGGCCGACATGCGGATCGACCCCCGTCACGTTCATCGTGAAGTCGCCCCCCTGCGCCGGCGCCGGACTTTCGATATCGGTGAACGTCGTGTTGTGCTCGAACGTCGGCGCGAGATCCCCCGAAGCGCCGAGCGCGATCCGCCACGCGTGGTCCGTCGGCGGGGCGTCGTACACGCCGTTCATGTTGAGGTCGGCGAAGAAGTCGAGGTCGTGCGCGCCCGAAGGAACGCCATCCGGCAGGTTCACGAGGAAGCCGGCTGACGGAAGCGGGTCGAGTACGATGCGGCTCTCGAGCACGCGGGCCCTCGCGTTCTTCCCGCCGTCGTCGCCGACGATGCTGATTTCGACATACTGGCCGATGTGCGGCCCCATGGCGCTCATTTCGAATGCGAGATCGCGCGGGGCGCTGTCGCCGCCGCCGTTGCCGTTGCCGTTACCCGGGTCCGTCGGACTCGACCCGTCGTCGCCGCAGCCGAAGAGAAACGCAGAGAAGCCGATCGCCATTCCGAATGAGCACGCGCGCCGGACGAACTGGGACATGACAGAGTCTCCTTATAGTGATGCTGTGGGAGCGTCTTCGAGAGGGGGCCCCGGCGACCGCGATGGGTTGGAGAGCGGCGCCCGGAACTTCCTTCCGGTACCGGAGCAGTGCCGGTTTCTTATCGCCATGATACAGGACCCGCCCCTAAAATCAATCGCGGGGCGTGACGAGGCGCCGAAAACGAGCCGTCGGGCCCCGAAAAGCGGCGCCAAAACGCCCCCACGCCCGCTTCCCGCCCAATCTTTCCCTTGCGCGTTCCGGCCGCCCTTCGATACTCTTTTGGACTACGCGGTGGGTGTAGCTCAGTTGGTTAGAGCACCTGGTTGTGGTCCAGGATGTCGCGGGTTCAAATCCCGTCACTCACCCGTCTCTTCAGCTTCCCTGCAGCCAGGCCCTGTATCGGCTTCTGATGATTTCCGTGATTTCTTCCGTCGTTTTTTCGTCGCTGGCGATAATGAGGTCGAAGGACTTCAAGTTCCCGATATCAATCCCGTACTCTTTCCAGTAACGGCTTCGCGTGTCTTCGGCTTGTCTCTTCAGGGCAATCAGAGTCTGGTTGATGCTCTTGGCATCCTCCTC
Source organism: Gemmatimonadota bacterium (assembly GCA_013002425.1). Lineage (GTDB taxonomy): Bacteria > Orphanbacterota > Orphanbacteria > Orphanbacterales > Orphanbacteraceae > JABDJQ01. Next base: position 59 of record JABDJQ010000158.1, on the reverse strand, counting down.
GCTCCGTTTGCCTTCTTGAATGTCATTGAAAATGCGATGAGCGGCGATGTCCGCGTCCA
>JABDJQ010000156.1 GCA_013002425.1 Gemmatimonadota bacterium | reverse complement strand
CGTTGAAGATGTACGACTCGTACGGCGTTTCCGACTGGGGATTCAGATCCGAGGCGCGGCGGTAGTAGGCGGCTGATTCCGCGAACATGCCTTCGTGATGACGGATCTCGCCGAGTTTCAGCGCGTCGGCTTCCGATGGCGACTCCTGGAACTGCTTCAGCCTGTCCGAAACCGTTTTCGGGTCTTCGAGAGATTTCGCAAGCGACTTCGAAAAACCTTCGTCTTCCTGATAGCCGAGCCAGCGATCCATCGTTTCCCCTTCGGCATTCATCAGAATGAACGTGGGAAAGTTGCGCACGGAGTACTGGCGGGCGACTTCGATTCCCTTGCCCTTTTCCGCATCGATCTTGCAGAGCACGACGTTGCTTCCGATCGCGGACTTCACGACGTCGTTCTCGTACGTGGCCTTGTCGAAGGCGTTACAGGCGCTGCACCAGTCGGCGCCCACCTTCATGAGGACCGGCCGGCCCTGCGCTTCCGCTTCCCGGCGGGCCTGGTCGAGATCCGTGATGGTGCCCGCCCACGACGTGGCGCTGAAAGCCGTAACTGCCAGCATCGCGACGAGGAAGCCCCCGTTGGTTCGTTTCCGCATTGCTTCTCTCCTTAGCAAATGGTTGAGGTGATCGCAGTCTGACCTGCGACGGGCGAGCGGGGGGATGGTGCTCTCCCGCTGCTCCTTTCACCTATATGAGTGACGAATCATCGGGATAAGGTTGCACGAAATAAATCGAAGGATCAAAGAATGAAGCGCGATCGCGGGAAAAGAGGGGTCCGCAGGAAGCTGAATCGCCCTTCAGGGGCCGTGAGGAGGTCCTCCGGACCCGAGAAGAGCTTATTCGCCCTCTGCAGAGGGTGTCGCCGCAGGAACGAGCGGAATGGCTTCGTCGATCACGCCGCCGCCGAGAAGCCGGTCCCCGGCGAAGAAGACCGCCGACTGGCCCGGGGTAATCGCCTTCTGCGGCTCCGTGAACCGGACCCGGGCGCGTCCGTCCGCATCGATAGCGGCGCGTCCCGCCGCTGCGCTGTGCTTGTAGGGGATCTTGAGGTCGAGATCGAACGACGAGAGCTTGGCCGGCTCGATCAGAAGCGACACTTCGCCGAGAATGGCGCCCGACGCGTAGAGTTCTTCTTCCCGGCCGATGTAGACGCGATTCCGGATCGCGTCGATCCGCGTCACGTAAAGCGGCTCGTCACCGCCCCCGACGCCGAGGCCGCGCCGCTGTCCGATCGTGAACTGAGCCGCCCCCGTGTGCGTGCCGACCTTCGTGCCGTCGTTCAGAAGAATGTCACCCCGCTCGAGAACGCCCAGGAACCCGCCGAGATCGTTGTCGGGAATGAAACAGATGTCCTGGCTCTCTTCCTTGTCGGCCACCGGGATGTTCGCTTCCGCGGCCAGCGCGCGCACTTCGCTCTTCACGAGGTCGCCGAGCGGGAAGCACGTATGCGCGAGCGCGTCGGCCCCGATCCCCCAGAGCACGTAGCTCTGGTCCTTCTTCGGATCGACTCCGTTGTAGAGCCGCGGCTCTCCGTTCTCGTAGAGCACGCGGGCGTAATGACCGGTCACGAGATAGTCGAACCCGGCGGCGCGGAGCTTGTCGTATAAAGTAGTAAAGCGAACGTTCCGATTGCAGTCGACGCACGGGTTCGGAGTGCGTCCCGAAAAGTAAGTTTCGCGGAACGGCGCGATGACCGCTTCCTGAAACTCGGCGCTGAAGTCCCAAACGTGATGCGGAAAGCCGAGCCGCGCGGCGGTCGAGGCTGCATCGTCGATCGCTTCACGCGAACAGCACGCTTTCTCGGTTTCGCGCTCGGGGTGGGTGTCGGAACACCAGAGCTTGAGAGTGACGCCCGTGACCTTGTGGCCCGCTCTCACCATGAGCAGCGCCGCCACCGCGCTGTCGACGCCGCCGCTCATCGCGACGGCCACGCGCGCGCCGGCCGGCGGCATGAAGTTCTTTCCCGCAGTCGGGGTCATCGGTTCACCTCGCGCGGGGCGCCTGTCGCCCGCAGCTGTTTCACGGATTCGGCCACGACATTGACGAGCCTTTTCGCATGCTCCGGCGTGTTCGCGTGCCCGAAGCCGACACGAACCATACCCGCGGCGAGCAGGGGGTCGATTCCCATCGCCACGAGCGCGGGCGACGGTTCGGGCGAGCCGGAATGGCACGCGGATCCTGTCGAGACTTCGTAGCCGCGCGCATCGAGAGCCGCCCCCAGCTGAAATCCGATGACGTCCTCGAAGAGAACGCAACTGGTGCCGGGGAGGCGATCCACATCGCGCCCGATCACATGCACGCCGCCGACCTGATCGAGCAGGCCGGCTTCGAACGCGTCGCGCACTTGACGCAGCCGCGGACTTTCAGTCGGCAGATGATCCGCGGCCTTCTTCATTGCGAGGGCGAGACCCGCCGCCAGCGCGACGTTCTCGGTGCCGGGACGCATGCCCCCCTCCTGCGCTCCTCCGAGAATGACCGGCCTCAGCTCGATTCCGCTTCGTACGTAAAGGACACTGACTCCCTTCGGCGCGTAGAACTTGTGACCGACGATCGTCATGAGATCGAACGGATCGCGGGAGAGGTCGATCGGAATCTTGCCGAACGACTGCGCGGCGTCGGTATGAAACGGTACGTCGTTTTCGCGGCAGAGCGCGCCGATTTCATGAACGGGCTGCAGAATGCCCGTTTCGTTCTGCGCATGGATCAATGTAACGAGCGCGGGCGCGGGTGCCCCCTCCCGGTCGAGCGCGGAGGCCACGCTCTCTTTCGTAACGCGACCGCTCCTGTCCACGGCGATTTCGTCGAGCTGGACGAGCGAGGCGCCCGCCGCACGACAGGGGCGGGCAATGGCGGGGTGCTCCACGTTCGAAGTCACGATCCGGCCGCCGCGCGCGACGGCAAGGCCGTACACGGCGAGGTTGTCCGCCTCACTTCCTGTCGACGTGAAACGGATTTCGGACGGCTTGCAGGAGAGCACGCCGGCTATGTCCGCGCGCGCCTGCTCCAGACACGCTTTCGCGGCGCGACCCGACGCGTGCGCGCTGGAGGGATTCCCCGCGTGTTCTGTCAGCGTCTTCGCGACGACGGCCGCGACGTCCCTGTCGACGGGCGTGGTTGCATTGTGGTCGAGGTAGATCCGTTCCATCGTGCGTCCTGCAATGTGCAATGTCAAAAAAACGGCCCGCGCTCGGCAGGAGCGCGGGCCGAATCACCGTCTGCTCGGAATCAGTTGCCCGTATTCGCTTCGTACTGGGCTTTTTCCTTCAGTTTCTCGCGGCGCTCGATCAGCTGGTCCTGGCGCGCGATTTCCTGTTGAGCATAGCTCGACCAGACCGGGTCGTTCAAGGTTGACGCCTTGACGAACTTCGCCCTGGCTTCTTCGTACTGCTCGAGGTATTCGAGGGCCTTGCCCCAGGCGCTCCAGGCGCGCGCGTTCTCCGGATCGAGATCGATCGCCTTCTTGACGGTCGTGATCCCGTCGCGGTAGTTCCGCTGCGACCTCGAAGCCTGCAGCTCCGCGAGCCGGACGAGGCCGTTGACGTTGGTCGGATCGAGCGCGACCAGCCGGTCGTAGGAGCGGACCGCGTTGGTCGTATCCGGAATCTGGAGGTAGATCAGCGCGAGGTTCTGCAGAACGCCCGCGTTCCCGGTATCGACGGCGCTCAGGCGCTCGTAGTAGCTCGCGGCCGACGACCAGTCCTCCTGATCCTGGTACATCTTCGCGACCTTGCGAAGAAGGCGCGGATTTTCCGGATCTTCCTCCAGCTCTTCGAGAGAGTTCTTGGCGATCATGTCGGGATCGTCCATCTCGGCGATGATCTTGTTGATGTACTTGCCGTAGTCCTCGTTCTCCGGATCGAGCTCTTCGGCCTTCCGGTAGCTCTCGAGCGCAAGGGGAAGCGCCGTCCGCGCGCCGCTGTCGTCCTGCTTGCTGTAGGCATAAAACCCACGGTCCGCATAGTAGGTCGCGTCATCCGGATTGATCGCGATCGCCGCATCCATGTGCCCGATCGCACCGTCGAAGTCCATCATCTCTTCCGCTTCTACCGCGGCGAGACGAGCGTGACCGTTCGGGTCATCGGGAAATTTGGCGACGTACTTGTGATCCATCGCCATGGCATCGTCGAGCCTGCCCTGCTTGCGGTACGTGTACGAGAGATTCTGTATCGCGGTCTTGTTGTTTTCGTCGATGCGAAGCACCTTGCGGTACGCCTCTTCGGCCTGAAGATAGAGATCGCTGTCGAGATACGACTTGCCGGTTCCGAGAAGCCGGCTGACCTGTTCGTTGTCGTCAACCGTGACGTCGCGTTCGAATTCGATCACCTCGTCGTTCGTCGCCTGGCAACCGAAGCCTGCGATCGCCACGATCGAAAATATGAGAAGTGTGCCCCTCATGCTGCGGACTGAAGCCATCATTCTAGTCGTTCCTCCTGAGATCATGCCGGCAAGCCCGCCGGTGGGTCCGTTCGCGAGGCCACTCTACGAACGAAAGGATTAGTCGTCAATTCCGAGTTTTCTGGTGAAGCCGCGTGATGGAATAGCGCGCATTGCGCACGGCGCCGGGGGATTCCCCATTGACTATCAGCCACTCCCATTCGCGCTTCGCCTCCCCGTACATTCCTAGCCGCGCGAAGAGCACCCCGAGGCCGAACCGCGCCTCGTTCTGGTTCTCGTCGATCGCGAGCGCCTTCCGATACTCCGCCACCGCGGCCGTGATCGAGCCTGTCGTGTCCGGCCCTTCCGCGAGAAAATCACCGTACATGGCGTGGAAGAGCGCGTCCTTCTTCCGATCGGCGAGACGCTTCCGAAACTCCTGGTCCGCTTCTTCCCGATTCCCCAGCGCGGTCAGAGCGAACACCATGTTATAGAAGACCTTGTCGGGACCGCCCCTTCGGAGTGATTCCCGGTAGTTCGTGACGGCGTCGCCGTACAGTTCCAGGTCCTGAAAAGCGTTCCCGATTCGAAAGTCGATCTCCCAAGACTCGTCCCCCTCGTCGCGCAGCTTTTCCAGCGAAGCGATCCTGAGGTCCGGGTCGAGCTTCAGTATCTCCTGATACGGGGAATCCGCGGCAGCGGCGCCCGCCATCAGAAAGAGGGCAAGCAGACCTGCGGCGGCGAAGAGGTGCATGCGCTTCACGTGCCAGTTTCCTTAGGGTACGTCTGTGGGGACGGCAGTCATTGAATAGTACAGCTAATGAGGCTAGCGAGTTCCCGACTGCCCTGTCAAGCCAGAACGAACCATCCGGCGGCCGCGGCCCCCAGACAGTAGTAGCCCCACCGGTCGAAACGCCCGGAAATGACCATTCTGACGAGAAGCCTGATCGCGATCCAGCCCGCCAGGGCGGCTGCCAGCATCCCCAGAACGCCCGGTCCCCATGCGAAACCCCCGGCCGGTACGCCGTCTTTGAGCGACAGAATCGCGGCGCCCGCGATGGCGGGGGC
>JABDJQ010000155.1 GCA_013002425.1 Gemmatimonadota bacterium | reverse complement strand
GCATGAACCTCTCCTGGAGCCCCGTCACGCAGGATTCCGCCGGCGTCGCGATCACGGCGCAGGTTCTCTACGACCTGTATCGTTCGCCATCGCCGATTTTTCCGCTCGACGGGACCACGGAGATCGTGAACGGCTGGATCGACAGCACGTACTTCGATCCGATCGTCGACACGTGCAATACGTACTACTACGCGGTACGCGCGCGTGCGTGCGGCGTCGACGGACTCTCGTCGACCGTGATCGGTGTCTCGACGGCACCGCCGCCGAGCTGCCCCTCGGCAGTCGATGCCTATGAGGGAACATTATCCGGCAATATCACGGTTACATGGTCGCCCCCGACGACGCGCGCTGACGGCAGCCCGCTCACGACGCCGGAGATCAAGGGGTACTACGTCTACTGGTCGCTGACTTCGGGCTCTTACACGGACTCCGTTTACGTGTCAGGGGGAACTTCGAATCTGCACGATCTTCTCGGCCTCGCGTTCTGCCAGACGTTCTACGCGAACGTGCGTGCCGTGGATCAGTGCGGGAACACCGGCTCCGTCTGCGTGAACCTCGAAGGCGTGGCGCGCACGAAGGCGCCCTGCAACGCGCTTCCGCCTCAGCCGGTAACGAACGTTGCGGTCGTCGGCGGGTCGGAGAAGGTCGATATCACGTTCAAACCGAACACGTTCGACTGCGACCTCGACGGCTATTACATCTATTACGGAACGAGTTCGGGCGACCTCTTCGGCACCGGAGCCACGCAGGGCCCGTCGCCGATCTACGTCGACGCGGCGTCCGTGCAGCTCGACACGAACAACGCGGCCTATTCGCTGACCGGGCTTTCCGCCTGTCTCGAGTACTTCGTAACGATCACGTCCGTCGACAACTGCTCGCCGGCGAATCAGAGCTCGTACAGCGTCGAAGAGAGCGATTTCGTGCTCTGCACGAGCTGCGACCTCTCGAAGGGTTGCGTCACCGAAGTGGCGGAAGGAAACTTCCAGGAGCGTCTCGTCTATGACGTCGCGAACGACGCCGGCTCGGACATACTCGTGGACGAAATGGAGATCACCTGGACCGGCGGCGTGCAACTCGTCGAGATCCTGGTCGAGAATATCTCTCTCTGGACCGGTGCGGGGAACTCGGGCGACAATTTCGACGTGACGAACTTCTTCCTGTACGACTTCGAGAACTTCGACTATCCCGTGCCGATGACGCTGGTCTTCACCGGTTCGATCAACGGCGACATGGTCGATGTCACTTACAGCACCGATCAGGGGCAGTGCACGATCGAACTGAACCCGTGCGGCATCATGTTCGCCGACGCCATCAGTTATCCTGACCAGGGAGGGGTGCCCGGCTGGACCCCTCGCACGGGGAGCTGGTGGGTCGACGGCAGCGCCATGTACAACAACGAAGACGGTCGGATCACGCCGGACGCCTTCGGCTTCGGCAACGCCGACTATACCGCGGAGATGGACGTACGAGCCAACAGCGGACGGAACAACGCGCGTGTGGGCATGTACGTGCGCTACAACGACACGGGCAACTACTATCTGGTCCGGTACTATCCGAATCTGGGAACGCTCCAGTTCCTGAAGAAGGTAGGGAGCGGATCCTTGATCAAGATCGAAGAGGAGTATCTGGGAAGCCTCGTGACGAACGGGTGGGTGAATATCAAGATCTCGGCTCTCGGATCACAGTTCCGGGTCTGGATCGACGGCAGCATCGTGGACTGGCCGGGAACGGGCACCGTGATCGCGGACGGATCGCTGGCGACGGGGAACATCTCACCGTACGCCTGGAACGTCGACGATGCCTGGTTCGACAACGCAAAGGT
>JABDJQ010000144.1 GCA_013002425.1 Gemmatimonadota bacterium | reverse complement strand
ACGACCTCGTGCAGGAGTTCGGGGCGCAGCCCGCGAAGGTGGACGTCGTTCCGAATCCGATCGACGCGGCGCGCATTCGGGCGCGTGGAGCGGAGATGGTCGAGTACCCGTTCGCCGGCAGCGGACGCTGTCATCTGATCACGGTAGGAAGGCTCTCTCCGGAAAAGGGTCTGGACTTTCTGGCCCGATCTCTGGCAGGAGTAGACAGGGGCGCGTTCGACTGGGTGATCGTGGGGGACGGGCCGGAACGCGGGCGAATCCGTTCTCTCGTTCACGAGGCGGGAATGGAAGACCGGGTACACTTCGCGGGGATGTGCGAGAACCCCTGGTCTCTGATGAGGCATGCCGATATTCTCGTGCATCCTTCGCGGAGCGAGGCCTTTCCGAACGTGTTCGGCGAGGCGTTTGCGCTGGGGTTGCCCGTGATCGCGTCGGATTGCTCCCCGGGCGTGCGCGAGTACCTGAGCGACGGCGCATGCGGCATTCTCGTACCAGTCGGGGACGAGGGCCTGATGGCGGCCGCGATTTCGGCGCTCGCTTCGGATCCGGAGACGAGACAGAAACTCGCCCGGGCCGGGCTCGAGCGCGTGGTCGAACTGAACCCGGAGGCCTCCGTGGCCAATTTCGAAGAGATTCTGCGAGAAGCGGGGAACGGATAGATGCTCGACTGGCGCGAAATCTGGAAGTACCGGTACTTTCTGCAGAACCTCGTGGCGCGGGATCTCAAGGTCAAGTACAAGCGTTCGGTGCTCGGCTTTCTCTGGACGTTCATCAATCCTCTGCTGATGGTCACGATTCTCGTGATGGTCTTTCGGCTCGTGGTCAAGATCCAGATGGAGAGCTACTGGGCGTTCATTTTGAGCGGATATTTCGCCTGGAATACGATCTCGACAACGGTGTACGCAGCGACCTACACGCTGCAGGAGCACGGTCCGATGGCGCGGAACGTCGCGTTTCCGAAAGAGATCGTTCTCCTTTCGGCCGTGATGACCCGGCTCATCGAGTTCTCGCTGGAAATCACGCTCGTGACCGCGGCGCTGCTGATCATGCATCACGGCGGCGTTCCGGCCGCGACCGTGCTTCTCCCGGTGCTTCTCGTGGCCCAGTTCGTGTTGAGTGTCGGGATCGCGCTTCCCGTCAGCATTCTCTCCGTGCTCTTCAGCGACGTGCAGCACGCGCTTCCCGTCATTCTGACGGGCCTTTTCTATTTCACGCCGATCTTCTATCCCGTGAGTTTCGTTCCCGAGGGATGGCGGAACCTCTGGTACCTGAATCCGTTCGCGCCGCTTCTGACTTCGTATCAGGCCGTGCTGTATCACGGAACCTGGCCGGCGCGCGGGGACCTGATCGCGCTCGGAGCGCACGCCGTGTTCTGGCTTCTGGTCGGCGGCGCGGTATTTCGCAGCAGGCGGGAGGTGATCAGTGAACTCGTCTGATCGGATCGCCGTCGAGTGCCGGGATGTCGCGAAACGTTTCTACTATTACGAGCATCGTGACGGTTCGCTCCGCGAGTGGTTCGTGCGCACGCTTCGGGGGAGGCCGCGTAAGGAAACGAACGCCGGCTTTCATCTCGATCAACTGAACGTTTCGGTTTCCGTGGGGGAGTCCGTCGCGCTGATCGGGTCGAACGGTTCGGGCAAGAGCACCGCGCTCCGTATCATGGCCGGGATCTATTCGCCGACTGCCGGGAGCGTCCGGGTGAACGGGCGCATGACGGCTGTGATCGAACTGGGCGCCGGGTTCCATCCGGAGCTTTCGGGGCGTGAGAACGTATCGCTTTCGGGGGCGGTCATCGGCATGAAGCCGGGAGAGATGGAATCGAGGCTGGAGAGCATCATCGCGTTCGCGGAACTCGGTGATTTCATCGACACCCCGGTCAAGTACTACTCTTCGGGAATGCGTTCGCGCCTGGCGTTCGCCGTATCCACCGCCGTCAATCCGGATGTCGCCCTTCTCGACGAGATCCTTGCCGTGGGCGATGCCACGTTCCGGAAACGCTGCCTCGACTGGATCGATTCGTTTCGCGCGCGCGGCGGCACGCTCGTATTCGTGAGCCACGACCTCGATTCCGTGATCCGTCTCGCCGACCGCGTCATCTGGATGGACGCGGGAAGCGTGCGCGCGGAGGGCGATCCGCGTGAAGTCGTGGATGCGTATCTCGCGTCCGTAGCCCCCTGACCGCCGCGAACCCGCCCTTCACGGCTCCATCAGCCCGCAAATGCCCCCGGTGGACACGCAGCCACGCAAAATAGTACAATGAAACCATAGCGCGCTTCGCTCAGCGCGCCTTTCCACATTCAGCCGGGAGGCACCAGATGAAACGGCTGTTTCAGTCGACCCCCCAGCTCCCCCGATTCGTATTCGGCATCGTCCTTACTTCATTCCTGTTCTTTCCATCGGCTGCGTCCGCCCAGTCTCCCGGGAACGGGCAGAACGGTCCGCAGCCGGAACGGCAGGTCGACCTTGCGCGGGATTGGCTGGACCGCATGGCTCGCTACTTCGACGAGAATCCCGAACTGAAGGAGACGCGAAGCAGCGGCTGGAAACCGTACAACCGCGCGAAGTGGTTTTACGAGCCGCGCATGGAAGACGAGATCCCGTCGCTCGCGGCGGCGCGCTGGAACGCATGGCGCGAGAAGACCGAACGCGCGCGCGCGCTTGCTGCACAGGGAAAGACTTCCACCGCGAACTGGTTCCTCGTCGGCCCCGCCAACATGTCGGGCCGGATTCTGAGCCTCGCGTTTCATCCGTCCGACGCGGACATCGTGTATGTCGGAAGCGCGAGCGGCGGACTCTGGAAATCGACGGACGGCGGCGCGAACTGGACGACATCGACGGACGAACTGCCGTCGCTCTCGATCGGCGCCGTCGCGGTACTGCCGGGTAACCCCGACATCGTGCTGATCGGAACGGGCGAGGGAACGACTGCCGGTGCCGGCGACGATGGAGTCGGCATTCTGAAATCGACAGACGGCGGGCAGACATGGAACACGACGAGCCTCGTGAAATCGCTGACACAGGGGCACGGTTTTCACATCATGGAAGCGAACCCCGTGACCGGCACGATCTTCGCCGGCGCGAATGACGGCATCTACCGCTCGACCGACGACGGCGACACATGGACCCAGATCGGGTTCGGCGGCCACTACTACGACGTGAAGTTTCATCCGACCGACTCGCTCACGGTCTATGTCGCAAAGGGATACAGCGCTTCGGGCAACAACATCAAGATCTCGACCGACGACGGTGTTACCTGGACGAAACTCGGAACGGGTTATCCGGCGTCGAACACGGTCGGCAAGACGAAGATCGACATCAGCAGGTCGAACCCGGATATCATCTACGCGAACATCGTGAACTCGAGCAACCACGAAACGCTCGGCATTTATCGAAGCGACGACGCGGGCGCGACCTGGAACAACGTCTACACGGGTCCGAACATGACGAACGCGCAGGGGTGGTACAACCTGTCGCTCGCTGTCGACCCGAACGATCCGGATGTCGTGATCGCGGGAGGCGTCAGCCTCTATCGCTCGACGAACGCGGGTTCGACGTTCGCGAAAACGGGCGAAGGCTTCATTCTCGGGAACGAGACCGACGTGCACTGGGATCATCACGTGGCTGTCTACGAGCCGGGCTCGAACTCGAACATCTGGGTCGGGAACGACGGCGGCGTCTGGCGTTCGACGAACGACGGCCAGACCTGGTCTTCGCGGCGCGAGGGAATCAGCAGCTATCAGTTTTACGACATCGGCGTCTCGCAGTCGGATCCGCAGTTCGCGCTCGGCGGCGCGCAGGACAACGGTATCCCGGGTCACGAAACCGCCGACCAGTGGTTCGTTTCGAATCTGCTCGCCGACGGCTTCGTCTGCAACATTCACCCGGACAACCCCGATCGTGTGTACGCCGAGTGGCAGTTCGGAAATCACGTCAAGAGCCTCGACGGCGGCCAGACGTGGGATCCGGCGATGATCGGGATCACGGGTTCGGGCGCGTGGCTCGCGCCCGTTTCGATGGACATGAACGATCCGAAGCAGCTCTTCACTTCGACGAGCGCCGGGATTTTCCGCACGAACAACCGCATGAACCAGTGGACCCGGGTCGGCAATCAGACCGCGATCTGGATCGACGCGAGCCAGGCGAGCACGGATGTCGTGTGGACCGTGAACGCGAGCGGTCCGTGGGTTTCGACCGACGACGGTGACAGCTGGGCGCCGGCCGGGCCGTACGGCTTCGCCACGGGGGCCGAAACGAAAGTGGCGGCGCATCCGACCGATGTGAACACGGCGTTCGTGACCTTCTCCGGCTACAGCGCGACGGCTAAAATTGCGATGACGAACGATCAGGGCGCGACCTGGACGAACGTGACGGGCGACCTGCCGTTCCAGCCCGTAAACACGATGATCGTCGATCCGAACGACACGGACGCATGGTATATAGGAACGGATGTCGGCGTCTGGACGAGCACGAACGGCGGCGTCAACTGGACCCCGTATGATACGGGCCTTCCGAATGCGGTCGTGACCGATCTCGAGATTCGCACGACGTTCGGGAAACTCGCTGCGGGCACCTACGGCCGCGGTCTGTGGGAGACGAATCTCCCCACCGTTCCTACCGACGTCGCTACCGGCAATGTCGAGCGGCCCCTGAATCTGATGCTCGACCCGCCGTATCCGAATCCGGTCGGCCGGCGTGCGACCTTCCGGTTCGCGGCGCGATACGAAGGACCGGTCGCGCTCGAGATCTTCGACATTCGCGGCCGGCGCGTGGAGGAAGTCACGCAGCTCTCGCGCGGCGACGGGATCATTCGGAACGTGACATGGGAACCGGGCGGCATCGCGAGCGGCGTCTATTTCGCGCGACTGACCGCGGGCAGCGAGACGATCACACGCCGCGTGGTGTTTACCCGCTGACGGAGGCGCGTTCCCCGCGAACGGCCATGAACGAGGAGCGCCGTTCGGCTTGAGCAGCATTCGCAAAGTACTGTTTGTCGTCAATCCGGTTTCCGGGGAAGCGTCGGGCGAAGAACGCGCCGCGAGTGCGGCGGAATCATTGCGCGAGGGCGGCGTCGAGAGCGTCGTGCTGCTGACGGAGAAGGAACGGCCCGCCTCGGTCGTCGTGTCGGACACGGACCTCGCGCCGTTCGACGCGGTCGTCGCCGTCGGCGGCGACGGCACGCTGCGTGAAGTCGTCGGCGCCGTGATCGAAGACGGCGCCCGGCTCCCCGTCGGCTTCCTGCCGTCGGGTACGGCCAACGTGAGCGCGCTCGCGCTCGCCCTTCCGATGGAGCCTTCCGGGCTCGCGGCTCTCATTCTGGCGAACGAAACCGGCGCGCTCGACGTAGCGCATCTTCCCGATCGGAACGAGTACTTCGTGCTCATGCTCGGCGCGGGAATTGCCGCATCGGTGATCGAGGAGTCGCCTCGCAGCGTCAAGAACGTGCTCGGCTTCGGGGCCTACGTGATCGCCGCGTTCAAAGAAACGCTGCTCCGAAAGCGTTCTCTTTATCGCATTGCACTCGACGACCGCCCGCCGATTTCCATTCGCGGGAGCGCGCTGTTCGTGGTGAATCTCGGACGGCTCCCGGGGCGCCGCATCGGTATCGCGCCCGACGCCGGGGGGCGCGACGGTCTGCTCGATATCGTCGTCATCAAGACGAAGACGCTGTTCCATTCCGCGGCGGTCTTCGCACAGTTGCTGAT
>JABDJQ010000142.1 GCA_013002425.1 Gemmatimonadota bacterium | reverse complement strand
GCGACAGGGCGCGCCACCGGGCGCCCGAAGGCGATTACGACAAGTCCGATCCGCTTCGCGCCGTTCGATCTCGCCACGGAAACGAACCGCATTGTCGGAACCGCCACCTCGGAGAAGACCGAAGTGGTGCGGGCAAAGCTCGACAGGAAGAATCGACGGCTCACCGACCCCGAGACGGTTTTCGAAACGGGGCGCAGCATCTGGGCGGCCGACATCTCGCCTGACGGCGAGTGGCTCCTGATGATGGGGAACGACCCGTCGGAGGATCTCTTCGTCTGCAAACGCGACGGCTCGGATTTCCGTCGCCTGACGAACGACGCGTTCAAGGACAGGGGGCCGACATGGGCCGGCAATTCGAAGACGATCTATTTCTTTTCCGATCGCGACGGAAAGTACCGCGTCTGGCGCATGGAGCGCGACGGAAGCGGGCTCAAGCAGATTACGAACCTGAGCGGAGACTATACATGCGGCGTTCCCGCGATTTCCGCCGACGGCCGCTACATGACCGCATACCGAGTCGGCATGGATGGAAGCTGCTGGTTCGAGATGAAGGGGGAACTCCCGCTTACGGAATCGCAGGAATTTCCCCCGATTCCCGGCGGCGGCATCTTTTTCGCGCTGGAGTTCTCGCCCGGCCCGAACAAGGTTGTCGGTTTTCGAACCGGCGATGTCGAGAACGCCCGCGAAATCGTCGTCTTCGACATGGAGTCCCGCACGTTCGATCCTCTCGGCATATTCGGTCACGCGTTCTGGCTCGGCGATCACGAGCTCGGCGTTCAGTCCGGCGACTCTCTGGCCGTTCTCGACCTTCGTACGAAGAAACAGGAACCCTTCGGCATCAGGGCCGTCGGCACCGGCGTGGCCTCGGGGTCCTACTGCATCGCAACAGGCGAGATGTTCATGCGAAAATCGATCGTCGAAACGAACATCTGGATGGTCGAAGCCGCCGAGCCGGAGCCGTTCACGCCCCCGGCAGCGCAGTAGCGCTCCTCGCCCCGTTCGATCCTCCGTCCCTGCCGTGCGCCTCCTCGCCCGCCCCCTTGCCCGGCACTGCCGCACCCGTTAGACTCATGAACTGCCGCGCGCTCAAATCCGACGCCGCGGGCACCAGGAGACGCTCATGCCGCTTTACGAAGAACTCGCCTGGCGCGGGTTCATAGAGAACAAGACATCCGAAGAGCTGCCGAAGATTCTCGCGGACGGGAAGATCACGGCTTACGACGGTTTCGACCCGACGGCGGACTCGCTGCACGTGGGGAACCTCGTGGGGATCATGGCGCTCGTGCATTTCCAGCGGCACGGGCACAAGCCGGTCGTTCTGATGGGCGGCGCCACGGGCATGATCGGCGATCCTTCGGGCAAGTCGAAGGAACGCGTGCTGCTTACGACCGAAGCCATCGAGTCGAACGTCGCGAAGCAGAAAGCGCAGTTCGAGCACTTCCTCGATTTCGACGGCGGGAAAGCGCTGCTCGTGAACAACGCGAGCTGGTTCGCGCCGATCACGTTCATCGACTTCCTGCGCGACGTGGGCAAGCACTTTCGTCTGGGCGAAATGCTCGCGAAAGAATCGGTCAAGTCGCGCCTGAACAGTGACGTCGGGATTTCGTACACCGAGTTCTCGTACATGCTGCTGCAGTCGTACGACTTTCTCCATCTTCACGACGCGCACGGCTGCACGATGCAGATCGGGGGCAGCGACCAGTGGGGGAACATCACGGCGGGCATCGACCTCATTCGCAAACTGCGGAGCGCGCAGGCGTACGGCCTCACGACGCCGCTCATCACGGACTCGACCGGCCAGAAGCTCGGCAAGACGGCCGAAGGGGAGAACGTGTGGCTCGACCCGAAGCGCACGAGCCCCTACAAGTTCTACCAGTACTGGGTCAATCAGCCGGACAGCGATGTCGTTCGTTTTCTGAAGCTGTTCACGCTGCTCGAGCAGGACGAAATCACCGCGCTCGAAAAGTGCGTGGCCGACGAACCGCACAAGCGCGAAGCGCAGAAGAGGCTCGCGCATGTGACGACCGAGATGGTGCACGGCGCGGACGGACTCGCGGCGGCGGAGAAGGCCACGGCGATCATGTTCGGGGGCGCGATCGAAGACGTCGACGGCGACACGCTGCTCGACATCTTCGCGGACGTGCCGAGCGCGACGCTCGCGCCGGCGTATCTCGACGACGGCCAGACCATCGTCGACCTGCTCGTCGACAGCAAAACGGCAAAGAGCCGCGGCGACGCGCGCCGGCGCGTAAAAGAGGGCGGCATCTATCTGAACAACGTGCGCGTGCAGGAGGAAGGTCGCGCGATCACGCGGGAAGATCTCGTGGCGGATACGGCAATCGTGATTCGCGCGGGCAAGAAGAACTATCGCGTCGTTCGCTTCGGCTGAACGAGAAAGACGCCGGGGCCGGAATCGGGAGTCCCGGCGAGACGTCCCACTTCTTCGTAGTCAATAACCCGGCCCAGCATCAGGTCGGCGATGAAGTCCCCGTAGCGGTCGCGCCATTCCTCTTCGTCGAGCTCCGGGTCCGCGCGCAACACCAGATACAATTTCGCCCCCTGCACCGCTTTGGCGTCACGAATCGCGAGCAGCCTATCGTACGTCATGAATTCCGTGTACGGATATTGCGAGAACGAGACGACGCGGTCGCGGCGAAGCAGGAACGTCACGTCGAAAGTGTCCTCCCCGACGATCCAGTCTCCGGGGTTCGTGTTTCCCGCGATCCACTCGATCTGCTCCATTCGCCCGGGCGAAACGGGCGGCTGCGGATCGGCCTGAACGATCCGGGCCGCCTGACCGCCGATCGCGAGCAGCAGAAACCCCGCGCCGAGCCTGATCCCGGCCTCTCGCGAAATCGCCGCTCGCCGGGCGAACGCGATCGCGAGAAGCAGAACGAGCGAAAGGGCCGCCGGCAGCGCGAGCCGGGGATCGATTTCGTCGAAATGGAATCGCGTCCGCTGCGCGACGAGAAACACCGTGTAGAACACGATCGCCGTGCCGAAGAGCGCCACCGGTTCCGCGCTCGCGGGCGGGCCGTCCGCCCCCTTCTTCACGCGCTTCCGCATGAATCGCGCGGCAAGGGCGACCGAAACGAAGATCACGAGCGCCTGCGCGAAGAGCGAAACGCGTCCGGGATCCGCGAGCCACGGAACCAGCGCGAGCGCCATTCTCCCCGCGTTCTCGAACAGGCCCGCCTGCGAGGGACCGAGTTCCGGCATCAGAGCGCCCGAAACGGCGGCGTTGCGTACGAGAACCACCGCAGCGGGAATACCGAATCCGACGAGAAACGCGAGGAGACCGGCGATCGAGCGCGGCCCTTTCCGCGCCAGAGCGAAGACCCCGGCGACCGCGAACGGTGCCAGCGCATACCGTGTGGCGAAAGCGAGCCCCGCCGCCAGACCGGCCGGAAACAGCATGACCGGGCCGCGCGCGCCGCCTGCCGAGACCAGGAGCAGGCTCAAGAGCGCCAGCATCAGCCCCATCGTATCGCTGAGCGCGTAGCGGGAAACTCCGGCAAGCGGGTAGTGAATCGCGGCGACCCCGAGCGCGACCGCTCCCGCCGCATCACCCGCGAATCGCCGGCCGAGAGAGAACGAGAGCAGCAGCACCAGACCATACGCAAGCGCCCCGATCAGCAGCGCTCCGTTTTCTTCACTGAGGCCGATGCGGGCCAGGCCCGCGATCGCAATCGGATAGAGCGGCGGTTGCGCCACGAACGGTATCGGCGGCTCCGCGTCGGGGTCGAGTCGGTACTGATTGGAACCGAGCGTGGTCTGTGTGATCCCGCGGCCCGCTCCGATGTTCCGCGCCACGTCGACGTAGTTCATCGAGTCGAGCGAGAAATGCCGCGTGAAGCCGAGGCTGTGCCACGCGAACAGGGCGACATGAATCGCAAGCAAGACGGCGAGAATGCGCGGAAGTCCGAACAAGCGCCCCCCTGGCCAGGTTACGAAACTACGCCCAGTCGGCGGCCGACCACCGTGAAAGCTTTCACGGCTTTCGCGATGTGTTCCTCGGTATGCGCCGCGGACAGCTGGACACGAATGCGCGCCTGTCCCTTCGGCACGACCGGAAAACTGAATCCGATTACATAAATGCCTTCGGCGAGCAGGTCCGTCGCCATTTTCGAAGCGAGTTTCGCGTCGCCGAGCATGACGGGCACGATGGGCGTTTCGCCGGGCACGAGATCGAAACCGACGGCTTCCATCTGCGAACGGAACGACTTCGCGTTCGCCTCGAGCTGATCGCGCCTTTCCGTCGACGCGGTCAGCAGCTCGATTACTTTCAGCGCTCCGCATACGATCGAAGGCGGCACCGCGTTCGAAAAGAGATACGGCCTGCCCCGGTTCCGCAGCATCTCGATCACTTCGCGCGGGCCGGCGATGATCCCGCCCGCCGCGCCTCCGAGCCCCTTGCCGAGCGTGGTCGTGATCACGTCCACGCGATCCATGACGCCGAAGTGTTCGTGCACGCCGCGCCCCGTCTTACCGAGAAAGCCCGACGAATGACATTCGTCCGTGATGATCATCGCGTCGAACTCGTCGGCGAGGTCCGCGATCTTGTCGAGCGGCGCCATGATGCCGTCCATAGAGA
>JABDJQ010000117.1 GCA_013002425.1 Gemmatimonadota bacterium | reverse complement strand
GTTCTGGGCCGTGATGCCGTTCCACGAGGTGGGGGAGTAAAAAAGCCCGCCGACTTGATGCCGGCGGGCTTTCGTTTTTACTCGTAAAGTCTGGCGCCGGTCGCGCCCGGGCTCGCGCTCTGCTACTTCGAGTAGTATTCGACGACGAGCGGCACTTCGCAGATGATCGGCACGTCTTCGCGTTCGGGAACGCGCGTGTACGTGACCGACATCGCAGCCTTGTCGAACTGGATGTAGTCGGGCTGGTTCGTCGTGTACGGAACCTGCTGGAACGGGAGCATCTTCTTGCTCTTGTCGGCGACCGAGATCACATCGCCCGGCGAAGCGGAGAACGCGGGAATGTTCACGCGCCTGCCGTTCACGCTGATATGTCCGTGGTTCACGAACTGACGCGCCGCGTAAATCGAATTCGCGAGACCGCCGCGCAGAACGAGCGCGTCGAGACGCGACTCGAGAAGAGCGACCAGGTTGTCCCCGGTGTTGCCGGTCTTCGCGGCGGCTTTCTTGTAGTAGTTGACCATCTGTTTTTCGTGCACGTTGTACTGTGCGCGAAGCCGCTGCTTTTCGATCAGCTGCTGCTTGTAAGGCGACATCTTGGAACGTCGCGAAAGATGGGGGGGTCCATGTTCGCCCGGACCGTAGGGGCGTCTCTCCATGTACTTGCCCGCCTTCGGCGTCAAGGCGATCCCGAGCGAGCGGGAGAGTTTCACTTTAGCACCCGTGAACTTCATCCATTTCTCCTGAATCCGTGCCGGATTCTTTCAGTTTAATCGCGGAGCCGCCCCGCGTGGGTCGTAAGGACCCGAGATGGGCATACCGATGCGAGGGCAGCCGTCTAGGAACTAAATAAGGTACCAAGCCCTCAGAAATCGGGTCAAGGGGAATCTTACGGGTCCCGTGAACCGCCCCGCTATATTAGACTGGCGCCATGAACCGCACAAGAACCGCCGCCGGGGCCCGGATCGCCCCGAAAGAGCTCGAAGAACGACTGCTCGCATTCGTGCTGGAAAGGGCGCCTCTGGCCCTCGCCACGGCCCGGGAGGCGTGGTCGGACGCCGTCGGGAAGGCCGCGTCGACCAGGCCCGCCGTCCGTTCGATCCGAAGGCGATTCCTCGCACGTTTTCAGGCCCGCGTTCACGCGCCGGCCCCCTCGGTGACGCGCGAGGTCACGCCGGGCGTTTCCGCCTCCGCGCGCCTGGCGCAGGAGGAGAGGCGCCTGATCGAGGATCTCGAGGGGTTTTTCGACCGCGAAATCGTCCGGGCTTCGATCACGAAACGGGAGCGGCGCGAAATTCTGCGCGGCATGCTGCTGACGCGGGCGACCGACAACCGCCTGAAGGCGTTCTTCTCGGGGAGCGAAGTCCGCTTCGGTTCGAAATCGTTCCAGGGAAAGGGTTTTCGGTCGCTCGGGCAGGAGGCGATCTACGCGTCGGCGATGAGACTGCGGCGCGGGGATTCGTTCCGCGCGGACGGCTCGGGGACGGGCAGCGGCGCGGGGTGGACCGGCGACGTCGTCGCCCCGCTCATTCGCGATCTCGGCGCGGCGCTCGCGATGGACGCTTCCCCTGAAACCGTTCGCATGGTGCTCTCGGCGCAGATGGCGAAAGCCGGACCGCCGATGGACGGCCGGGATCTGCACATTGGCGATCTCTCCCGAGGCATTCTGCCCGCGGCGGCGCCGCTTTCGATTTCTACGCTGACGGCCGTCGGGATGGCGATGGGATTCCAGCTGGCGGGCGAAGAGCGCGTCGCCGTTTCGTATATCGGCGAGGGGGGCTCCTCGCTCGGCGAATGGCACGAAGCGATCAACGTCGCGGCGGCTCGCAGACTTCCCGCGATCTTCTGCGTGCAGAACAATCAGACCGCGCTTTCGACTCCCGTGCCCGATCAGTCGGCCGTGCGCGTCTTCGCGGACAAAGCGATCGGCTACGGCATCCCGGGGGTTACGATCGACGGCACCGATCCCGAGGCGGTTCTTGCCGCGTTCGCGTGGGCGGCGGATCGCGCGCGTGCCGGACACGGCCCCGCGCTGATCGAGCTCGTTGCCATGCGCATGTGCGGGCACGCTCATCATGACGACATGCTCTATCTGGGCAGGGAGCCGAAGCCGTCGTGGGATTATCCGCCGCTCACGAGCGACGGATACGCCGATCGCGAAGCGTACGATTTCTGGGCCGGCCGCGATCCGATTCCGTATTACGCGGCGAAACTCGAAGGGCTCGGCTTGCTGAAAGAGGGCGAGCTCGAAACACTGATGCGCGAGGCGGAAGAGACCGTAGAGAGCGCGGCGCGCGAAGTGATCGACGCCGAGTGGCCGGACGCGGCAGGCGCGGGCGCCCGCGTTTTCGCGAACGAACCTCCCCGCGTGCACGTGGATCCGCTGGCGGGCGACGCGGGCGAGCGGGCGGGCGACGCGGCCGACGGCGCGAACTCCGGCGCCTGCTCAGGCGATTCCCTTCCGCCCGTCGAAGACGCGCCGCCGTTCGACCCGCAGGGCGCGACGTTTCTCGAAGCCGTGATGACGGGGGTGGGCGATGCGCTCGATCAGGACGAACGCGCGTTCGTCTACGGGCAGGACGTCGGCGGTAGATACGGCAACGCTTTCATGCTGCTCCGACCGCTGCTCGCGCGGCACGGCGAACGCATTCTGAACGCGACGCTCGCGGAGGGGGGCATCATCGGCGTATGCGTCGGCGCGGCGCTCGCGGGCCGGCGCCCGATCGGCGAGATCCAGTTCAACGACTTCGTCGCGACCGGGTTCAATCAGCTCGTCAACAACGCCGCGAAGATCCGTTATCGATGGGGCGGCGAAGTACCGATGGTGCTCCGCATGCCGTGGGGCGGGCTTCGCTCGGCCGGCCCGTACCACAGCCAGAACACAGAGCCGTGGTTCTATCGAACGCCCGGCCTCAAGATCGTCGTTCCCTCGACGCCGCACGACGCGCGCGCGCTTCTCCTGTCCGCGCTCCGCGATCCCGACCCCGAGCTCTACTACGAACATATCGGGCTCTACCCCGACCCTTCGATTCGCCAGTCGATCGATGAC
>JABDJQ010000066.1 GCA_013002425.1 Gemmatimonadota bacterium | reverse complement strand
GGATTGGGCGTCGGCGATCCCATCAGGACACGCGTGTCGTTCGGCCCCCGCCCATCACCGCCCGGCAGCCCTGTGAAGTCTGCGCCGAGCCTGTACAGCCGCCCCGTATTCACGCTCCCCGTACGGTCGATGACATACGGTTCGCCGAAACCGTCGTGCACGATCGAAGTCACGGTCTGCAGCACGGAGCCGGGATCGATCTGCGGCGTAAGGTCGATGACATCGAGCACGGTGTCCGGTTCGGCGCGCATCGCCCATACCCGCCGGCTGCAGAAATCGCCGTAAAGATAGTGACCGTAGAGGTGCGGAATCGCGGCGCCACGATACACGAAGCCACCCGTGATCGAGCAGTCGCCGTTCGTGTGATCGTATGCGAAGAGCGGCGCGTCGAGCGTATCGATTCCGCATGAGTCCGGCGGGTCGAAACAGCCGTAACCCTCGACCAGGCTCCAGCCGTAGTTATGCCCGCCCGGGTCGCCCGCCCACTCCACGTTGATCTCTTCCCACGCAGCCTCGCCGACGTCCGCGATCCAGAAGTCGCCCGTTGCCGCGTCGAAGCTCGGCCGGTACGGATTGCGCGTGCCGATCGCCCAGATTTCGTCCAGCACACCCGCATTCCCGACGAACGGGTTGTCGGGCGGGATCGAATACGGAAGCGAGTCGACATCGATCCGCAGAATCTTGCCGAAGAACTGCTGCGGATCCTGCGCCCGGTCGTCGGGATCGCCGAAGAAGCCGCCGTCACCGAGCGGCACGTAGAACATGCCGTCGGGGCCGAACAGAATTTCGCCGCCGTTGTGTGCCGTGTGCGGCTGCGCCAGCGTGAGCACGACCTCGGCCGAAGCGTGGTCGGCCTTGTTCGGATCGCCGCTTACCTGATAGCGCACGACACGAGTATTCTGCGCGTTGTCCATGTAGTAGACGAAGAAGTAACCGTTCGTCGCGTAGCCCGGGTGAAACGCCAGGCCGTAGAAGCCTTCGTCGTTGAAGATGCCCGTGAAGTGCACCAGCGAATCGATATCGAGGAACGGATCCGCGCGCAAAGTATCGTTCTCTATAATATGAACCGTGCCGCGTTGCCCGGCGAGGAAGAGCCGCGCGTCTCCCGGCGGCGCCGTGGCGTAGATCGGGAGCGTCAGGTCGTCGAGCACGAGGTCCATCGTGATGCCGGCGCGGGCGGGCGACGCGGAAAAGAGCAGAACGGCGGTGAGTATGATCAGTCGCATGGTGCTCACTGAACGATTTCGACTGCGATCGGGCACGTTACAGCGCCGCCGCTTCGCGCGCCAGCGCCGCGATATCGTTCCAGCGTTTCGCGCGAACGAGTTTCGCGGGCGCCATCCATGATCCGCCGACGCAGAGAACGTTTTCGAGCGCGAGATAGTCGCTCGCGTTCGCCGGCGTGATCCCCCCGGTCGGACAGAATCGCAGGCCGGGAAGCGGTCCGCCGATCGAGCGAAGCATCGATACCCCGCCTGCGGCTTCCGCGGGGAAGAACTTCATGTGTTCGATGCCGCGTTCGAGCAGTGTCATCGCCTCGCTCGGAGTCGCGATCCCGGGTAGAAACGGCGTCCGGCACTCGGCGATCGCTTCGAGAAGCGCGGGTCCCGCGCCCGGGCTCACGAGGAACCGCGAACCGGCCCGCTCCGCCGCCGTGATATCGGACACCGTCAGGATCGTGCCTGCCCCTACAATCGCCTCCGGAACGCCCTCACTGATCGCCGCGATCGAGTCCTCCGCGACGTCCGTGCGGAGCGTGACCTCGAGAACGGGCAATCCCCCTTGGCAGAGCGCCTTCGCGAGCGGCACGGCGTCTTCGAGATGTTCGATCACGAGAACGGGGATCGCGCGCGATCGCGCGAGAATCGACGCGATGTCAGGGCGAGGCGATGCGCTCATGTCGTCTCCATCGTCATCTTCTCCACCATCGACAGGCGATGGGCGAACGTGACCGCGCCTTCTTCGGCGCTCGAAGCGTTCGTGCGGAGTCCGCCGAAGAGTTCGCGTCCCATCCCGCTTTCGTTCGCATGCAGGTCGGGGGTGTGCGGCGCGCGGCGCTCCCATTCCTCCTGCGGCACGAGCGCCTCCAGTTTGCCGGCGCCTGCGTCAAGCGCGATCATGTCGCCGGATCGTACTTTTGCAAGCGGGCCTCCGTCAACGCACTCGGGAGACACGTGAATCGCCGCGGGGACTTTGCCCGATGCCCCGGACATGCGTCCGTCGGTGACCAGAGCGACCTTCCGCCCCGCGTCCTGAAAGACGCCGAGAAGCGGGGTCAGCTTGTGCAGTTCCGGCATTCCGTTCGCGCGCGGTCCCTGAAAGCGGAGCACGGCGATGAAGTCGTCGGGGAGTTCGCCCGCGTGATACTTCTCGGCGAGTTCATCCTGATGATCGAGAACGACCGCCGGCGCGGTCACGGTGCAGAGTTCCGGTTTCACGGCCGAAGTCTTGATCACCGCGCGCCCCAGATTCCCCGTAAGAAGTTTGAGCCCGCCGTTGTCCGCGAACGGTGCGTCGATCGGAGCGAGGACCGCGGGATCGTGCGACGATTCGGGCGAGTCGCGCCAGGTGAGTTCGCCGTTCCCGCGGAGGACAGGCTCGCTGCAGTACGCGGCCAGGCCGCCCTGCCCCGCGAATACCGTTTCCACGTCCTCGTGCAGGTAGCCGCCCTCGAGCAGCGAGCGGATCAGCACTCCCGTTCCCCCGGCTGCGTGAAAGTGATTCACGTCCGCGCTTCCGTTCGGGTAGATCCGCGTCATGAGCGGCACGACATCGGAGAGCGCGGAGAAGTCGTCCCAGTCGATCCGGATCCCGGCCGCCCGCGCGATTGCCACGAGATGAATCGTGTGATTCGTCGAACCGCCCGTCGCGAGCAACGCCACGATGCCGTTCACGATCGTCTTCTCGCTCATGAGCCGCCCGATCGGGCGATAATCGTCGCCGAGAGCCGTGAGCCTCAGCACCTGCTGCGAAGCTTCTCGCGTCAGCGCGTGACGCAGATCCGTTCCGGGGTTTACGAACGAAGCGCCCGGCAGATGCAGCCCCATGATCTCCATCAGCATCTGATTGCTGTTCGCCGTTCCGTAAAACGTGCACGTGCCCGGGCTGTGATACGCCTTCGACTCCGACGCGAGCAGTTCCGCGCGTCCGATCTCGCCCGCCGCGTACTGCTGACGCACTTTCGCTTTCTTGTCGTTCGTAAGACCCGACTTCATCGGGCCGGACGGGACGAAGATGAAGGGGAGATGGCCGAACGAGAGCGCGCCGATCAAGAGCCCCGGCACGATCTTGTCGCAGATCCCGAGACAGAGGCCGCCGTCGAACATGTTGTGGGAGAGGGCGATCGCCGTCGACATCGCGATCACGTCACGGCTGAAGAGCGAAAGCTCCATTCCGGGCTGGCCCTGCGTGACGCCGTCGCACATGGCGGGCACGCCTCCGGCGAACTGCGCGACCCCGCCCGCTTCGAGAATCGCGCTCTTGATCTGCTCCGGCGTGTCGCGATACGGCTGGTGCGCCGAGAGCATGTCGTTGTATGCGGAAACGATGGCGATGTTCGACTTGACGTCGCCTGCCAGATCTTTCTTCTCGACCGGCGCGCACGCCGCGAACCCGTGCGCCAGATTTCCGCACGACAGACTCGAGCGTGACGGGCCGGCGCCCTTCGCGCGCTCGATATGCGCCAGGTACGCTTCGCGCGAGGCGCGGCTCTTCCCGACAATCCGTTCCGTAACGGCTTTGACTTGCTTGTTCATGATTCCCCGTGCTGGTTTTGATTCCCTTGCTTCGTGAGATTCCGATCATACCGGATTTTCGAAGCAAGAGTGCAACAACCGGCGCCGGCCCTGATCGAAGGGGCCTTTCAACGTTCGAAGATCGGTTTCCCCGACATCGAATCGGGAGCTTCACGCCCGAGCATCGAAAGCAATGTGGGAGCAATATTTTCCAGCACGCCATCCGACTTCGTGGCGCGATAACGCTCGTCCAGCACCATCACGAATCCGCTGGCAGCCGGAATGCCCGGACGGAGCACGTGATTGCCGCGATGCTTCGGGCTCGTGAGGCGCCCCCTCTGTTTCGGATCCTTGATTCCGAGTACGAAATTCCCGAGCGGATTGTGAAAATCGTTCGGATGAAACACCCAGCCGGGATCGGTCAGGCAGAAGAACTCGCCGTACTGTTTTCCCTGAAGCTCCACGCCCCACTGCCGGAGATCCGCCGCCCGATGAACCGCGGTATGTTCGAGCGCTTCGAGCGCGGCCGTAATCTCGCGGCGCGCTCGCTCGCTGTGAAACCAGTAGCGGGCGGACGTGATCTCGATGAACTCCGTGTACTCGCTGCGGGGAATGCGCAGTCTTCTGACCGCGCGCATCGAGTTCACGGAGCCCTCCGTCGCATCGTATCCGTGATCGCTCAAAACAACGAGCGTAACGCCCGTCTTGCTGCACTTCGCATGCAGCCTGCGCAGGAAGTCGTCGACCCGTCTCGCATACTTCTCGATCATCGGCTCGTTAGCGTAATTCCACCGGTACACGAGATCCATCGCGTAGATCTGAAGAAACTCGAGCGCGCGATCGCCATTGCCCACGTTCTTCAAGTGGCTCGACACCGGATCGGAAGAAGTACTGTAGATGTAGCGGCTGTTTTCTTCGCCCACGACGCCCATGCACGTCGGCATCCCGCCCAGTTCGAGCAGCACCGACAGGCCGCGCTTGCTTCGAGGCACCTTGCTGCGCTGCATGTCGAAGAGGCGGCGGCGGCGCGGCGGAACGGCCGGCAGATCGAACTCGCCCGAAACTCCGAAAAGGATGCACTGAACCGAAGTCGTGAGCCAGTCAGGCAGGAGGTCGACGGCGCGCTGGGCAAGCGTGCGCGGCCACGGCGGCCGAAGCCTCACACCATACATGCCGTGCTGATCGGGACGAGTGCCTGTCAGAATCGTGGGGAGCAGATCGACGCTCGCGGGCGCCGTCGTCTTGACCCACGGACGCCGACTGAACTGTTCGCTCATGAAGGGCGCATGAGCTTCGTCGATGTAGCGACGGTCCCAGCCGTCGACGTACACGACAAGTACCTTCTCGTCGCTCATCGATCAGCTCCAATCGGGACAGGCCATCCGATCGGCCGACCCATGCGGGAAACGATGGCATGCCGGGCCCTTTTCTACCCGGCCGCAACCCCGAATGCGTAGCCGATCAGGGCCGTGAGCCCCATGGCGATCATGCCTCCGAGAACGACGCGGAGTACGGCTCGTCCGATCGGCGCATTCCCGAGCCGCGCGCTCCAGGCGCCGAGCAGAGCGAGAGCGGCCAGCGTCGCCGCCGCCGTGATCCCCATGCGCGTGGCAACCGACGAAAACGCGATGGCCGTGAGCGGCAGCGCGGCGCCGACCGCAAACGCGAGCGCTGAAACGACGGCAGCCTGCAGCGGACGCGCAAGTTCGCCGGGTCGAATGCCGAGCTCTTCGAGGGCGTGTGCGCCGAGCGCGTCGTGATCCGTCATCTCGCGCGCGGCTGTCTTCGCGGTTTCGGCGCTCATGCCCTTGTGCGTGAGCAGCCAGGTGAGTTCGTTCAGTTCCTGCTCGGGCTGATCTCTGAGCTCGCCGCGTTCCTGCTCGAGGTCGGCTTCTTCCACGTCCCGCTGCGAACTGACGGACACGTATTCACCGACCGCCATCGAAAGCGCGCCCCCCACGAGACCGGCCACGCCGGCCGTAACGATCGCGGACGTCGGCGCGTCGGCGGCGGCAACTCCGATCACGAGGCTGGCGGTCGATACGACCCCGTCGTTCGCGCCGAGCACGGCGGCGCGCAGCCAGCCTCCGATGCCGACGCGATGCCCTTCGGAGTGTCTCTTCTGCAGCATGCTAGCGAAGCAGAACGATCTTCTGCGTCTCTTCCTCCCCGTTCCCGCGATAGCGCGCGAAGTACGTGCCTGACGGAACGCTCGCGCCTCGCGCATCGCTGCCGTTCCAGACGACACTCCCTTCGCCCGCGCGCGCTTCGCGGTCGACCAGCGTGCGAACGAGAGCGCCGCGCGCATCGAACACGTCGATCGCGAGATGCCCGGGCTCGGCCAGCACGTATGTGATCGTCGTCGAAGGATTGAACGGGTTGGGATGCGCGCTCAATCTGTCCGCGCGCGGCACCGCGTCCCCCGCAGCGACAGCCGTCGGATTCCCGACAACGAAGCTGTGCTCGTACGTGCCGCCCTCGTAGACAGCCTCGAACTTCCACCACCCCTCCTGCGGGCTCGCCGGGAGATTCCAGGTCCAGTACCAGTAGGAAGAACTGTAGTGCGAGGCGCCGCTCGCGTGGTTCCACGTCTGCCAGATCGAATTGTCGGGGCGATAGATCGTATAGACGGTGTTCTGGGCCGCGAGCTGATCGCGATAGTAGGCCGCCGTGTACACCGTCGATCCCGCGCCGAAGAAGTTCTCCTCGTTCGTGACGTGCTGGTTCGGGCACGCCTGCCACTGGAGCGGCGCGTCATGCGTCATCAGCGCGTTGATCCCGGAATCGTAATACGGTGGCTGCGAAGCCCACCAGGTGCCCGCAGTCGTCCCGTTGCACGGGCCCGCGTACGGGTCGATCAGCGTACCGTTGCCGCGTTTCATTTCGAGATGAAGATGCGGCCCGGTCGAAACCCCCGAGCTGGCGACCACCCCGAGGTACTCGCCGGTCTCGACGGTGTCGCCCACGCTCTTCGCGGTCAGCGATCCCGACTTCATGTGGCCGTACCACGCCACGGAGTTGTCGGCATGCTGCACGTAGACCGCGTTCCAGTTCGGATTCGTGACCCAGTCGCAGCTCGTGTCGGGATACCCGTCGTCTTTCAGCGTGATGACACCGCGCATGCCCGCCACGACATGCACCGCGTCCTGCGCCACGAGATTCCAGTCGAACGGCCAGAGATAGTAGTCGGTTCCCATGTGACCGTCGTACGTAATGGCGCCGCAGTTCCAGTCGAGCGTTCCCGGCGCCAGATTCTGGTCGACGAATCCCGAAACGGCGTGGAAGCCGTAGTGTGTGTACGACGGAGCCGCGGCGAGCGGCCACTCCATGAAGACTTTCTTGGAGGACTCTTCGAGAAGGCGCCCTTCCGCGCGCAGAACCGCGACGTTCGCGTCGATCCGGGACTGGATGTCGGCGCGCGCTTCCGGCGTCAGACAGTTCGCGTAGCGCTCGAATACGTATTCGCCCCCTCCCGCGGGGGCAAGATCCGCGAAAACGGCGGGGGCGACGAGCAGAAGAAGGAAAAGCGGAAGAACTCGAATGATTCGCTTCATTTTTGCACCATCCTTTCACGGGCAGGCATCGAGAGGCTGTGCTGGTGAGTATACCAAATCCTGACGCGACCATTTATTCATGCGCGCAAACGTTCGACACCGGATCACTCGCCGCGGATCGCCACGACCTGCGCCTCGAGATCTTCGGCCTCCGCGTCGCGGCCCATCGCGTGATAGAGCAGCGCCTTGCTCGCGAGGTTCTGCGCGATATTCGGATGTTCGGGGCCGAGCGTCGCCGCCCAGATCTCGTGCGCTCGTCTGTAGTGCGTCTCCGCCTTCGCGTGGTTCCCGACATCGCGCTCCAGGTTCGCGAGCAGATGATGACAGTTGCCCGTTTGCGAATGGTCGGGACCGACGGAGCTGACCGCGATCCGGTACGCGCGCTCGTAAATCGGGCGCGCCCCCGCGAAGTCGTCCGTTTCATAGAACGCGTTCCCGTAGTTACAAAGCATGGCGCTGACCAGGGGATGGTTCGAGCCGAACTTCTTCTCCGCGATCCCGAGAGCGCGCTCGATGTAAGGCCGCGAAGCCTCGTACTCGCCGAGATCCATCAGCAGATTCGCGTAGTTGTTCAGGCTGCGCCCGAGATTCGGATGATCCGGGCCGAGCGTCTTCTCCGTGATCGCGAGACCGCGTTCGTAAACCGGACGCGCGCTCTCCATGTCGCCCAGCTCCTTGTAGACGAGCGCGAGATTGTGCAGGCAGCCGCCTGTGTTCGGATGCTCCTCGCCGTAAGCCGCCTCCGTGATCGTGAGGGCGCGCTCGAACAGCGGGCGCGCCTCTTCGAACTCAGCCAGGTCCATGTGCAGGTTCGCGAGGTCGCGCAGCATCATGGCGTGGCCGGGATGATCGGAGCCGCGTTCCCGCTCGGACGCTTCGATCGCCGCGACGAGGAACGGCTTCGCGTCCGCGGGACGGCCGAGTTGCTTCAGCGCGTTCGCCATGTGCTGACGCGTGCGCACGATGCGAAAGTCGTCCGCGTCGTAGGCGCGTTCACGGATCGTGAGCGCCCGTTCGTGCGCGGCGAGCGCTCCTTCGTAATCTTCGGACTCATACAGAACCGCGCCGAGCACGCTGAGGCTCATCGCGACCGCCGGGCTGTCCGGGCCGAGAGCTTTCTCGCGCAGGGCCAGCGAACGTTCGGCCAGTTCGCGCGCCTTCTCGAATTCGCCTTGGCGGCGCGCGTTGTTCGCGAGGTCGTCGAGCACGAGCGCGACCTCGGGGTGATCCGGTCCGAGTTCCTCTTCGCGAATCGCGAGTGCACTCTCGGAGAGGCCGCGCGACTGCTCGTAAAGCCCGAGGCTCCGATAC
>JABDJQ010000062.1 GCA_013002425.1 Gemmatimonadota bacterium | reverse complement strand
GCCCAGGCGAAGGCCGAAGAGCGGCGCGCGATGGCGGTTGCCGTGGAGCAGGAAATGAAAGCGCGGGTCGAAGAGATGCGCGCGAAGGTCGTGGAAGCCGAGGCGGCGATTCCGATCGCGATGGCGGACGCGTTCCGATCGGGTAATCTCGGCGTCATGGACTACTACAACATGAAGAACATCCAGGCAGACACGACGATGCGTGATTCGATCGGCCGCGAAGATGATCCTCGTGACGAGCCCGCGAGCTGACAATGGAAGGTCTGCTGCAACTTCTTCTCTACGGATTCATCTACTGGCTCATCATGGGCCGGCGGAAGAAGAAAAAGCGTCCGGGAGCGGCTCCGGATCAGCCGGCGAAACCGGCGGCGCCCCGCGTGCCGGCGATGGAGCCGGCGCGACAACGTCCTGCGTCCTCGCGTCCCGAGCGGCCGGTGGAAACGGTTCCCCCGATCGACGAGGAAGCCCCTTACGACCCGTTCGAAGAGTTGCGCGGCGCTCTGATGCAGGAAGGGCGCGCCGAAGAGAAGGGTCTCCGCCCTTCTCGGGATCGCAGTCCCGATCTGCGCGGCCGCCTCGAGAACGTGCGAGAACAGCGGGAAGAGTCACGGCGCCGTGAGCTAGCCGAGAAACGGCGCGCCGAGCGTGCCGAACGCGCCGAGCTTGCCGAACGCGCCGAACGCGCCGAGCGCGAGGCCCGCGCGTCTGCCGAGGTGGTTTCGTTCGAGGTGCCTGTCGTGCCCGATCGCACCGGAAGACGCCCTCTCCCGAAGCCGCGAACAGCGGGAAAGCGCGAGAGTCGTCGCCGGAGTGTGCTGCGCAATCTGCGGGATCCCGGAAGCCTGCGGGCCGCGATCATCCTGACCGAGGTGCTCGGCCCGCCGCTCGCGAAGCGTGGCCCGAGGAACGCCTTCCCGTCTCGCTGACGGCACATGCGGCGATGACGCGGGATCGTGTCGCTCTGCGGGGCGTTGACGATCCCGTCGACCGCCGGTACCATGGGCATTCCTGAGCCGGAGTGGTGAAACTGGTAGACGCAGGGGACTCAAAATCCCCCGAGGGCAACCTCGTGTCGGTTCGAGTCCGACCTCCGGCACCACTCTGATTCCGCTTGATTCCGCTACGTTCTGTCGTACGCCATCGGCCCGAGTCCCAACCCTTTTCGAAGATAGCCGAGCTGCCCGATATGATACGCGTCATGATGAGTCATGAACGCGATCCCCGAGAGCATCTTCGGCTCTTTCACGGGAAACGGGATCGGCAGTTCCGCGTCGAGCTGTTCGAGCGTGATCTTCTCGTAGATTCCGGCAAGGTGTGACGAGATCCTGTCCCACGCGGCGGTGATGTCTGCCAGCGGCGGGAACGTGTCGAAATCGTCGATCGTCTTCTTTCCCTCGACCAGCGACGCGAACGGATTCTCGAGCGGTTCTCCGAGGAACTGCGCGAGAAAGTGACGCGTGTCGACGAGATGGAGGGCCAGGAAGAGCGCGTGGTTGTTGTCGCCGGTCGGGCGCTTCCCCGCCTTTCCGTCGTCGAGGTCGCGGACGACGTTCCGGAAGAGGTCCGTATTCAGCGTGAACTGTTCGTGAATCGCGCGCATGGCCGGCTGCATGACGTTCTCCTTGCAAGGGGTATGAATGTCGGGCGCCGGGTGCGGGCGCGATGAGTCGTCCCTCTCTCTACGCGTCCAGCGCGGCTTCGACGGTTTCTCGAATCCGGTTCAGTCGCTTCTCGCGGTCCTTGGCGAAGCGTTCGATCCCCTTCAAGATCCAGGGCTCCGAAAGGTGCGCCTCTTCGATCACTTCGTCGAGAGTGCCGCCGGTCCGCCAGCGGTCGTCCCAGTCGCTCGTGATCGCATACTCTTCCGCCGTGCGGTGCGGGAACCAGTCGCGCGCCAGGAGTCTCGAGCGGTTCGAGATCACGGTCGAGTCGACGAAGTCCTCGGG
>JABDJQ010000037.1 GCA_013002425.1 Gemmatimonadota bacterium | reverse complement strand
CTTCCTGTATTCCTTGAGAACGAACACGGCGGCAAACAGCAGGACTGCTCCCGCCGCGATCATCAGCTTCCTCGCCAAGCAAACCACCCCCTCTCGAAGGCCCGCGCTACAGCAGGGCCTGAATCTTATCGGGCGAAAGCACCTTCCCGCTGCTCTTCAGCTCTCCATCGACGGCGAGCCCGGGAGTCATCATCGCCCCCATGCGCACGATCTCGTTCAGGTCGGTTACCTTCACGAGTTCGTACTCGATGCCGAGTTCGATGGCTGCCGCCTCGGCGTTCTCCGCGAGCTTCCTGCACTTCGGGCAGCCGGTGCCCAGAATCTGAATGGTCTTCATCGCATGGATCCTCCTATCGAAAGAGCGAGCCGTAGATAATTCCGCTTACGGTCGCCATGACCACAACGAGTGATACATAAACTATTGTCTTCTTCGTTCCGATGACGCTTCGGATGACGAGCATGTTGGGCAGGCTGAGCGCGGGGCCTGCCAGAAGCAGAGCGAGCGCCGGTCCTTTCCCCATACCGCTTCCGAGCAGCCCCTGAAGAATCGGGACTTCCGTGAGCGTCGCGAAATACATGAACGCTCCCGCGACCGATGCGAAGAGATTCGCGCGGACCGAGTTTCCACCCACCGCGGCGCTCACCCATTCGCCCGGAATGAGGCCTTCGTGGCCGGGGCGGCCGAGAAGAGCGCCTGCCACGAACACACCGAAGAGAAGAAGCGGGAGTATCTGCTTTGCGAAACCCCACGAGGACGAGAACCAGTCATGGAGCTCCCCCCCGGCAGTGCTCGTGAGGACGGAGAGCGCAAGGACGGCGCCGGCGAAGGGAACCATCGGGGCGCCGGGGAAGAGAAGCGCGAGGACCAGAACGAGACCGGAGGAGAGGGCGACCTGCCACCAGGGAGCGCGAAACCAGGCGACGAGGATACCCCCGAGCCCGAGCGCAAGGGCGCTCGTGACGAACCAGCGCACGTCATGGACCGCACTCCAGAAGCCGCCGGGTTCTGCGGGCGGCGCCCAGTTGGCAAAGACCAGAATACCGACCATCGATGCGAAGTAGAGGGCATTCCTGGCCAGACTCCGCGGAGGCTCTTCGTCGATATCGGACATCGTGGCTTCCGGCATCTCTTCGACGTCGTTTCGAAAGATGAAGTGCATGAGGAGCCCGATGACGACGCTGAAGACGATAGCGCCGACAGCCCGGGCGGCGCCCAGCTCGAGCCCGAGAATGCGCGCGGTCAGGATGATGGCCAGCACGTTGATGGCGGGGCCGGAGTAGAGAAACGCGGTTGCGGGGCCGAGCCCGGCTCCCCGTCTGTAGATGCCGGCGAAGAGCGGAAGCACGGTGCAGGAACAGACCGCGAGAATGGTGCCGGAGACCGAAGCCACGCTGTAGGCGAGCACCTTGCCGGCCCTGGCGCCCAGGTAGCGCATGACCGAGGCCTGGCTGACGAAAGTGGCGATCGCGCCGGCGATGAAGAACGCCGGGACAAGGCAGAGGAGCACGTGCTCCCGGGCATACCACTTGACGAGGTGGAGCGCTTCGAGGATCGACGTGTCGAAACGAGTGCCCCCCACGGGGAGCCAGAAACACCCGAGAAAGACCGCGACGATCGCGAGGAGAGGCTTCCATTCGGACTTCCAGTCCATCGTCTGTCCTTTTCTACTCTTGGCTTCTTGGTCGAATGACCAAATTCTCGAGCAAAAAAACGCTACCGGGCCAGCTTCGTCTGTTCCTTCGCCCGCGACTCCAGCACGGACTCCACGCACGAGAAGAAGTTCATCACGCAGGGTACGAGAAGCGAGTAGAAGACTTGCGCGCCGCGCTTGTCGTCCTGAACGATACCGACGTTCTTGAGCACGGAAAGGTGTTTGGAGATCGTCGAAACGTCAGCGCCGACCATGTCGGTCAGTTCGCAGACGCAGCGCTCCCCGCGCGAAAGTTCCTCGACGATGAAGAGCCGGGTCGGGTGGCCCATGGCCTTGATGACTTTGGCGCGGGCCTCGTTTCGTGCTTTCTCGCGTGCGTTCACGGATAGCCTCCTGATGATGACTTGGCCATTATACCAAATTGCCAAGGGCGTTTCATCATCTTTTCGGCCTTCGGGGAGAAAAACTTCACACTGCTGACGCGAGCGTACGTAGACATACGTATTAACACCTCGATGCGGGATGCCCGATCATCCTTTGTCGGTGCCGGGGAACTCGCTCCTGGAGAAGCCGTCGGCATGCTGCCGTGGAAACGTCACGGGCGATTCCGCGCTCGAGGTAGCTTCATGAACCGTTCCATCATCCCAGTCCCCCCGCACACATCGATTTTTTCATTCATCTTCCCCATCCATTTCCGCAGACGTTCTCGATTGTGTCCAGCCCTGGACGGAATTCAGAAAGGAAAGATCATGATTCCCAGAAACTGTGTCACCGGCTTGATCATGGGCCTCGCGCTTCTGATTGTCGCGCTCCCCGCATCCGCCGGTGACGATGGCTCCGGCGGACAGACCCCGGGAGATTACGACGCTCAGGACAATCCCCACGGGATGATGACCGGCAAGGCGATGACGAACAAGGACTGGTGGCCGAACCAGCTCGACCTGGAAATCCTTCACCAGAACTCGCCATTGAGCGATCCGATGGGTGCGTCCTTCGACTACGCGGCCGAGTTCGCGAAGCTCGACCTCGCACTCGTCAAGAAGGACATCAACGAGGTCATGATGACTTCCCAGGAATGGTGGCCGGCCGACTGGGGCCACTACGGTCCGCTGTTCATCCGCATGGCGTGGCACAGCGCCGGCACGTACCGCGTGACCGACGGCCGCGGGGGCTCGTCGGACGGCGAGCAGCGCTTCGCCCCGCTGAACTCCTGGCCTGACAACGCGAACCTCGACAAAGCCCGCCGGCTGCTCTGGCCGATCAAGAAGAAATACGGCAGGCAGCTCTCGTGGGCGGACCTCATGATCCTGACGGGCAACTGCGCTCTGGAATCCATGGGGCTTCAGACGTTCGGCTTCGGCGGTGGTCGCGAAGACGTGTGGGAGCCGCAGAAAGACATCTACTGGGGACCGGAAGGCCAGTGGCTGGCCGACGCCCGCTACTCCGGCGACCGCGAGCTATCCAACCCGCTGGCCGCCGTGCAGATGGGCCTCATCTACGTGAATCCCGAAGGCCCAAACGGCAAGCCCGATCCGCTTGCTGCAGCCGAGGATTTCC
>JABDJQ010000011.1 GCA_013002425.1 Gemmatimonadota bacterium | reverse complement strand
CACAGTCCGCCGAGAAACATCGTGATCAGCAGGTTGAAGTACGTGCGGCCCGGCCCTTTCCGGCTTCCGCCGAGCGGAATGTAAAGGTAGTCGCGAAGCCAGGTCGAGAGCGAGATGTGCCAGCGCTGCCAGAACTCCGTGATCGAACGCGCGAGATACGGATTGCGGAAGTTTTCGGGAAGCTTGATGTTGAACGCCCGGCCGATCCCCACCGCCATGTCCGAATAGGCGGAGAAGTCGCAGTAGACCTGAAGCGTGAAGCCGAACGCGCCGCCCCAGAGCATGAGCGCGCTGTGGCTCTGCGGCGCCTGGAATACGTTGTCGACGAAGAGCGCGACGTTGTCGGCGATCGCGACTTTCTTGAAAAGGCCGAGCAGAAACCGCTGCGTGCCGCTCGAAACGTTTCCCATCCTGAGGTTCTTCATGGCCGTGATCTGCGGCAGGAACTCTCCGCTTCGCACGATGGGACCGGCGACGAGCTGCGCGAAGAACGAAACGTAAAGCGCGAAGTCGAGCAGGCGTCTGCTCGGCTCGGCCTTGCGGCGGTAGATGTCGATCGTGTAGCTCATCGTCTGGAACGTGTAGAACGAGATCCCGACCGGAATGCTGCCGGGGAACCGGATCGGTTCGACTCCGAGCGCCGTCCAGAGAGGCGCGGCGAGATCGATGATGAAGTTCCCGTATTTGAAGACGCCGAGAAAACCGAGGTTCGTCACGAGGCTCGCGAGGAGCCATGCCCGTCGGGCCCCCGGCGCATCCGTGCGCGCAAGCCTCCGCCCCGCGTGGTAGTCGACGGCCGTCGAGATCAGCAGCAGAGAGAGATAACGCCAGTCCCAGTTCGCGTAGAAGAGGTAGCTCGCGACGAGGAGCAGAACTTTGCGATGGGCGGACGCGCGCAGCAGCGCATAGAGCGGCAGCAGGACAGCGAGGAAGACGGCGAAGATCGAAGAGTTGAAGAGCATACGGGCGCTACATTAGCACGCCCGCCGGCCATCTACGAAGGCGTTCGGTCCCATGTGCGGATCTGGTGCATGTAGTTCGCGCGGAAGAGCACCTGCGGGTCGGGGCACGTGCGAATCGTCATGCTGCCCCGCAGATGTGCCAGCGACGCGCACTCCTTTTCTTCCATCCAGATCGTCATGTCGGACTTGATGCGCGCGAGGTTGCTGAGGCCCTTCTCGTAGAGCGAAGAGACCATCTGCACGGTGGACGCCCCGCTCATGATCGCCTTCACGGCGTCTTCGGCGGTATACACGCCGCCCGTAACTCCGAGTTCGATGGTCTCGAGCGTGCCCGAGAGAATCGCGAGCCAGCGCAGACGAAGCAGCAACTCCCGCGGATCCGAAAGTTGCAGATCCGAGGCGAATGCAAGCTCGTCGACATCGATGTCCGACTCGAAGAACCGGTTGAAGAGCACGATGGCGTCGGCGCCCGCCGTCTCGAGCTGCCCGGCGAAGTGGGGGAGCGCGGTGTAGAACGGGGACAGCTTGACGGAGAGCGGAATGTCGATCCGTTCCTTGACCTCGCGCACGATCGTGACCGATCTGCCTTCGAGTTCGCCCGCCGAGAGATGGGCCTCGGTCACCACATTATACAAGTTCAGTTCCAGCGCGTCGGCGCCCGCTTCGGCGAGCAGGCGCGCATACTCGAGCCAGCCGCCCCGGGTGTAGCCGTTCAGAGACGCGATCACCGGAATGTCGACGGCGTCCTTGACGCGACGGACGCGATCGAGATATCTGTGCGGATTGATCACGAATTCTTCCGGCTCGACGAAGTCCGCACTCGAACTTCGGAGCGAGTCCGCCTGCGCATCCGTGGATTTCAGGCTGGCCAGCGATTCGAGATGAATCTGTTCTTCGAAGAGAGAAGGGAGCACGAGCGCGGCCGCCCCGGCTTCTTCGATTCTCTTCGCGCCGTCAGGCGTCTCGGTAAGGGGGCTCGCACCCGCAATGAACGGATGCGGCAGATCCAGGCCGAGATAGGATGTCGACAGATCCATGGTTACTCTCCCTCTCAGTACAGCAATTCGACCCAGCGTCCTCCGGCGACGAGTTCCGCCTTCCGGCGCGCCCACTTCTTCTCCGATCCGGCCACTTTGCCGAACGCTTTGTCGAGCTGGCCTCTCAGCTTCTCGAGGCCGGCCACGTACACATACGTATCCGGTTCGCGGAGCAGGTTCCAGAGTTCTTCGCCCTTGTCGCCGAGAGCGCTCTCCCAGTCTACCGGATCCTGCCAGCCGGGGCGCGGGCTGAACGCCTTGAACGCCTGGAAGGTCTCCTCGTCGTAGTACTGCGTGAAGTCGTCCTTTTCGCGGTTCATGTAGAGCGCTTCGAGTCCGCTGCGCGCGCCGTAAAAGAGCCAGACCTTGCCCTTCCAGTCGGAGTGCTCGCGATAGAGTTGCTTGATGAACGCGCGGAACGGCGCGATGCCGGTGCCGGTGCCGATCAGCAGCAGGTTGGCGTCCTTCTCCTCGGGGATCTCGAAGGCGAGCCCGTACGGCCCGGCCACGGGGAACGAAGCCCCTGCCTTCATGTCGCACAGGTAGTTGGAGGCGATGCCGTCGTACCGTTCGCCGCTGTACTCGTCTACATAGTCGCAGCGCCGCACGCAGATGGTGATGCGCGGGCGCCCGGACGCCGTCTTCTCGGGCAGGTCGGCCACGCTGTAGAGCCGGAAGTGGTCGTGAGTGCCGAAGTCGGGATCGCCGGGGACGATCACTCCGATGCTCTGTCCGAGCTCGTAGTCGAACTCGGGTCGATCGATCTCGAGGATGATCTCGCGGACCTCCGCATCGGCTCCTTCCGATGTGATGCGTTCGCTGCTGATGACCGTGGCCGGAAAGCGTGCCTCGGTATCGTATTCCTCCAGGCGCATGACGGTATCTTTCATGATATCTCCTCGTGTTTACTTGAGAGCGCACGGCTTCGTCGTTCGATGACGGGTCGCATCGCACAGTCGACGGCTCCGGAACGTTCCGCGCACGGACCTGCGTGCATCGCGCATCCGTGGCAGTCTTTGCGTGAAGCCAGAACGTCCGGGTCGGCGAGCGGATCGGGAAACGATTCCCGCCAGCGATTCTGCACCCAGACCCAGGAACAGAAGAGCAGAATGATCCCCGCGATCGCCGTCAGATAAGTCAACAACGTCCCGATCATCCCAGACCTCCGAATCCCATGAAGATGACCGAGAGGATCCCGGCCAGAGCCAGAGTCAACGCGGTTCCCCGTACCACGTCGGGTACGGACGCCAGATCGAGTTTCTCGCGCAGACCGGCCATGAGAACGAGCGCGAGCGTGAACCCGGCCCCGGCTCCGAGCGCGTAGACGACGCACTGGACGAAGCCGTAGCCCTTGTTCGTCTGGAAGAGAGCGAGTCCCAGGATCGCGCAGTTCGTCGTGATGAGAGGAAGGAAGATCCCGAGGGCGCGGAAGAGCGCGGGACTGAACTTCTTGATGAACATCTCGACCAGCTGCACGGTCGACGCGATCACGACGATGAACGAGATCAGCTTCAGGTACGGCGCGCCGATGGCCGTGAGCATGGCGTTGATCCCGAAAGCGCAGGTCGAGCTGACCAGCATGACGAACATGACGGCGGCGCCCATGCGGGTCGCGGTTTCGATCTTGCCCGACACTCCCAGGAACGGACAGATCCCGAGGAAATAGGCGAGCACGAAGTTGTTGATCAGACTCGCGCTGACGAAGATCGACCAGAGAGGATCGTTAGTCATCACGCTACCTCCTGCATCGCGGTCGCTTCCCGCCGGGCTTT
This sequence comes from Gemmatimonadota bacterium, assembly GCA_013002425.1. Lineage (GTDB taxonomy): Bacteria > Orphanbacterota > Orphanbacteria > Orphanbacterales > Orphanbacteraceae > JABDJQ01. Next base: position 52 of record JABDJQ010000011.1, on the reverse strand, counting down.
TCGTTCCTTCATCTGATTGAAGAAGAGCAGCCAGGCCGAAAGGGTAAGGAAC
>JABDJQ010000006.1 GCA_013002425.1 Gemmatimonadota bacterium | reverse complement strand
TTGCGCGGGTCGTCGCCGAGCGGCTCCTTCGTACCGCCGTAAAGATGCGCGACGATCCGCGTGTTGGCGTTCACGCGTGAAAGAATCCGGGCATGGATGTCCCAGAGATCGCGCTTCGGCGTGGAGGCGCCGAACGCGAACGTGGTCGCCCCGTCTTCGAGAAACGCGATCGCGGCGTCCTGCGTCGAGAGGTTGTGGTAGTGGACGAACCGGAGGCTCCATGCAAGCTTTGCATCTTCTTTGAAAACGGAGTCCCACTGCCACTGCCAGGTCGCCGGGGTCGGGTCGTACGCGATCAGGATCTCCGTGCCGAACCTCTCGCGGTTCGAGCGCACGGCGAACGGGTCGTCGTCAATGTTGCGGAGCCGGGCCGGGGCCGGCGCGTCCGGCGGGATCGGATCGACGAGCGGTTTCTGGTACAGAACATTGGGTGCGATCTGCCAGCTGCCGAAGTTATAGGCGATTCCGCTGATGAGGTTCGACTGGTTGCCCGAGTTGGTCTCCTTGAGAGCCCAGCCCGTGAATGTCGGGACCTGCACCGTGCCGCCTCCGTCCGCGACGAGGCCCATGTACGCGGCCTGGCCGTACCAGTTCCACTTGCCCTTCTGCCACGTCAGTTTGGCCCTCGCGCCCCACGTGTCGGAGCTGCGCACGTCGTCTTCGAAAACCTCGAGCGATCCGTCGGCCTGTTCTTCGACGATCTGGAACGATTCGCCGACTTTCGTGTCACCTGACCAGATGCCGCCGAGCTCGAGCCCGAAATTGCCCCGCGTCGCCGCGAGATGCACGGTCGCCTTGCGCGTCGGCGGCAGCGGGATCCTCCCGGTACCACCCGCAACGCCTCCGGCTCCGGGTACGTATCCTTCGCTCTCTTCCAGATCCTCCTGATAAATGGCGGCCGCGTCGAACGGGCCGATCTTGCGCTGATACTTGAGGAGCAGCGCGGGGTTCGCGCCCCACCAGAGCTCGGGACCGATAGCGAGCTTGAAGCCCCGGAACATCTTCTTGAATTCGATCTCGGCGCCGAGAGGAGCCTCGCCCCCGTAGATGTCGAGGTTTTCGCCATAGTTCGCTTCCCGATACAGACCGAAGAAATCTCCCTCGTACTCCCAGTGGAAATGCCCGGTCCGGTAGAAGCCGTGCAGTTTGAACCACGCGTCGTCCCAGTCGATGTCCGAGTTGTAAACCTTGATCCTCTGGAAATCGTCCTGGAAGTCGCCGCCGCCGATATCCACGAACGGCCGCCCGCGGTTCTCGTAGAAGAGCTCGTCGATCGGGTTCGTCGCCACATCGCCGAGAATGCTGAGAGAGAGACTTCCGGTTATGTTCTCGGCGGGCTTCGCCTCGAAATCGACCCAGTACTGCTGTGCCTGGTCGTATCCCTGAAAGGCGGGGTACACGCCGCTCCCGATCTCCTCGTCTTCCGGGGTGCTGATCCGCTCTCCGCCGGTGCTGTACGTTTCGAATTCGGCGCGAAGACCGCTTACACGCACTTTCTTCAGCTCCGCGGTTTCGAGGCTCGCCTTGTCGCTTCGCGCGGCGAGTTCGGCGGATGCCGCATCGATCCGGCCGAAGTGCCTGCGGATCTCGTCCAGGTCCGTGGCCGGCGCGTACGGATCCAGCTCGTACGCCTGCTGCAGCGCGTAGTAGGCCGCGCGCGGGTATACCTGGTAGAGGCCCTTCGCGTCGGTGGGACCCTTCGCGGTGATGCCCCACCACTCTTCGTTCATGTTGTTCTGACCTTCCACGAAGTCGGAAGGATAACCGCCGTTCGGCCACGAAGCGTTCGTGTCGTGAATGTCGAGGCGTTCGTCCTGCTTGTATTTCCACCAGCCGTCGACCCACTGGAACGTCATGCCCCCGATGCAGTTTCCGACGCGTCCCTTGCCGTACGACTGCTCGTAGATCTCGCGCCACTGGTCGATGAGCATGTCCGCCTGCGAGAACTGGTCTTCCATCATGTCCTTCGCGTTGAACGCGTCGTGGCCGAACTCGGCGTACACGATCGGGCGGCCGAGCTTGTCTTCGACTTCCTGGTACAGATTGCCGGCGGAACGGCCGCGGTACACGTTCGTCGCGAAGATATCGACCGACGGGCACTCCTCCGCGATGATGTCGATGAACTGCAGGTCCCCGTTGCATAGCGATACCGGGCGGTTCTTGTCGATCTTCTTGATCTCTTTCGTGACGTCCTCGTAGAGGGAGTAGAGAAAGCGCGCGCGCACCCCCTCCTGTTCGCCCTTCGGAAGCGCTTCGATTTCGAACGAACTCCAGTAGAGGCCGTAGTTGTTCTCGTTTCCGAGAAGCCAGAACAGGATGCCGCGCGTGTTGCGGTGCTCCTCGACGAGAGCCACGATCTCGTCAGTCACGGCTTCGCGCAGTCGTTCGTTCGAGTAGTCGGTCACCGGCAGCCAGACGCCGTCGAGCGTGTATCCGTAGCGCGCCATCGGATGGTTCAGCACGGTCCAGATCTCGTAGTTGTCGTAGATGTACTCGATCCACTTCGGCGGGATGCCGTTGTAGAGGCGGATCACGTTTACGCCCATGTCGCGCAGCAGCGGCATGTCCCGGTCGAGCGCGGCCTGGATGATGTCGTCAGGTTGCGTCCAGAGGCTGTAGTTGTAGTTCGTCCCGATCGGGAAGTAGTCCCAGTTCATCCCGCGCACCATGATGTCGCGGCCTTCGACCTGGAGCTTGTGCCCGTCGACATTCGAAACGACCCGCACCTTCTGCGGGGCGGCCACGGCTTCGTCCACGGTTGCGAGAAGAGCCAGTGCTGCCGTCGCGAGAGTCAGGCAGGTGGAC
>JABDJQ010000830.1 GCA_013002425.1 Gemmatimonadota bacterium | reverse complement strand
CGCCTGGTTCTCGCGGATGTTCTCGGCCATGCGGTTGAACGAATGCGACAGATCGGCCACTTCGTCCTGTCCGTCGATCGTGACACGCGAGTCGAAATCGCCCCGGCCGAAACGCTCGACGCCTTCGGTCAGTCGAGCGAGATCGCCGAGTACGCCGCGCACGAGCCCGCGCCCGATTCCGACCGCCACGTTGACGGCGATGCCGAGAAGCACGCCGATCAGCAGCATCGTGCCGATCAGAGGGCCGGCGCGATAGACGATGGCCCCGCCCCCGAGCCACTCGGACACGATACGCCCCGGATCGGTCTGCACCGTGAGCGCGACGCCGCCCCTCGTTCCCCGCACATCGTGCAGCCAGTCGCCGATCAGCAGGTACGTGTTGGCCGCATTCGTAATCTGCGTGCGCGTCGTGTCGTAGCCGTCCGTGCGAACGGCGTAAGCGGAGTCCGCCCATAGATCCGAGCTGAAGTTGAGCCCGTTGTTCGTGATGCGAAGATTTGTTCTTGCTTCGATCATCAGGTCGGCCGCCACGCGATCGCCGAGGTGTCGCACGAACTCCTGATCGACGGGCCGGAACGCTTCGACCGCGCGGGACGAGTCGACGCGCACTCCCGCCCCGAGCCACAGTTTCGAGTCACGATAGTAAAGGCCGCCGACACGTTCCAGCGTATCGGGCAGAATCGGGCCCCATGCGAGCGGCGCCGCGACGAACCCGGAAACCGCGAGAAGTTCCTCGCCGTTCCGCACGAAGAACACGTCTTCTCCCCGTCTCGCGACCTCCCAGTCGACGACCACGGCAGACGGGTCCTTCCCGTCCCGCAGCGAGGCCGCCGGAAACGCGAGTGCTTCCACGAGATCGTCGACCTTCTCGTCGAGCAGATTCCGCGCAATCGAAGCCTTGTTCATCCCGGCGCCGTAATAGAGCGCCGCGAAGAGCGAAACGAGCAGCAGCAGCGCCGGCACCGGAAGCATGAGCATATAGATGAGATTGAAGCGCGGATTGAGCCGCATTCTCTTCAGCTGAATCCGCGGCACGACGAGACGCACGAACAGGGACAGATTCGCGAACCAGAGAACCCCGAGAAGCGAAAGTACCGTGTTCGCGAGGGGCCGCGTGGCGAACGCGATCCATCGAACCGGGCCGGGCGCCGAATCGGCGATCGCGAACTGGCTGCTGTGAATGACACCGTCGATCGTGCCGAGCTCGAACACATCGAGAACGATGGGCTCGTGCGCGATCGGTACGAGCAGCATCAGCGAAAGGATCGAAAGAGCAAGGGCGCCGAATCGCGCCCGCCCTTCGAGGTCGTCCGCCCGTTGCCGGTTGGTGCCCGCGATCGACGCGAAGATCGCGACACCCGCGACGAACAGGTTGCCGGAGTAAGCAACATAGAACCAGGCGGCGATCGCGAGAAGCTGCCATCGCGACCGGCGGCCTTCACCGAGCGCCGCCCAGTAGCGGATCATCCAGAGCAGGAGCGCCACGCGAATCACGAAATAGGCAAGGCTCACGATGGCCGGCAGATACCAGTCGGACGGCGAAGGCGGACTTGCCGTAAACGAATTGTCAAACCACACGAAGGCGAGGACGATCAGGGCGCTCTGGGCGACGAGCGCGGAAATGAGCCGGCCGATCGAAGGGAGGGAGGCCCCGGCTTTGCGCACGGCGAACAGAACTGTGCCGAGCGCGAAGATGCCCAGCAGAATGTCGATGGCAAAATACGACATGTCTCAAACTTTCCGGTCGTTCGGATCCGGGCCGCGCTCAGTTAGTTCTGGCCGTAAAACAATCTCATCTCGTACCCTAAGGGATGCCCGTACGCCGATCAATCCAGGATACTCCTGCCGAGGAGCCAGGACTGAGCCGCGCCGTCTGGATAGCCACGATCTGCTCGGCCCTGATGATCGCCCAGCAGGTCGCGAACAAGGCCGCCCGCGACGCACTCTTCCTGTCGCAGTTCGCCGTCGACCAGCTTCCGCCGATGCTCATGTCGGCCGCGATCTTCTCGATCGTGATCGTCTACTTCGCGAGCAGGGCCATGATCCGCTGGTCGCCCGGGATCCTGACCCCCGCGCTCTTTCTGCTGAGCGCGCTTCTCGTCACGATCGAGTTCGGGATCGCGGGACAGAACCCGAAACTCGCCGCCGTGCTTCTCTATCTCCACGTAGCCTCGATCGGGTCGATACTGATCTCGGGTTTCTGGTCGGTCGTGAACGAGCGCTTCGACCCGCGGACCGCGAAACGGCGCATCGGGCGCATCGCGGGCGGCGCCACTCTCGGCGGACTTCTCGGCGGGCTGCTGGCGGAACGGATGGGCGCCACGCTCGGCGTTCTCCCCACGCTTCCCGTGCTTGCCGTGATCCAGATCGCGTGCGCCGTTCTGCTTCTCGCCATGCGACCGAAGGGAGCGCCGTACCTGAATCCGGTTTCCGGCATACAGAGCGACGAGCGAACGGGGGCGGGAGAAAAGAAGAAGACGTCGGGGCTCGCGATTCTGATGCGCGTCGCCTACATCCGCAATCTCGGACTGCTCGTTCTGCTCGGAAACATCGCCGCCACGCTGATCGACTACGTCTTCAAGGCGCAGGCCGCCGCGACGCTCACCGACGGCGACGACCTCATGCGTTTCTTCGCGGTCTTCTACACGCTCGTGTCACTCGTCACGTTCGCGGTTCAGACCGGGTTCACGCGTCGCTTTCTCGAGGGTGTCGACCCCTCGCGTTCCGTGGCCATGGCCGTGGCCGTGCGCCCCGGCTTCGTCATTCTCGGGGCGCTCACCGTCATTCCTTTCCTGAGCCTCGCGACAGCGGCCGTATTCCGCGGGCTCGAAGCGGTTCTGCAGAGCTCCTTCTTCCGCTCGGGCTACGAACTGCTCTTCGCGCCGATCATTCCCGAGAAGAAACGCGCCACGAAACCGATCGTCGACGTCGGCTTCGATCGCATGGGGGACGCGATCGGCGGCGGCATCGTGCGTCTCATGCTCTTTCTTCCCGTCGGAATCAGCCATCCCGTGATGCTGCTCGGCGCCGCCCTCGTTTCTGTCGTCGCCGGATTCGTGGCGACTACGATGAACCGCGGTCGCGCCGTTGCCCTCGAAAAAAGCCTGCTCAGCCAGAAAGGCGCGCTCGACGGGGCCGGGCCGGACGGGTTTCGAAGCGATCCTTCGATCATGCAGACCCTTTCCGGCGTCGACCTCTCGGGTGTCGACATGTCGCTCACGATGAATACGTCTTCGCTCGCAGGGCTTGCGCGTGATGCGGACGAGGCGGAGAGTGCGCGCGAGAAAACGGACGACAGTACGGGCGGCAGCGGCGCCGGGAGCTCCGCCCCATCCGACATCCGCGACCCTCTCATCGCGGCCATCGTCGAACTGCGCTCGGGCAATGCAAAGCGGATTCGCACGTACATCCGTACGAACCGGCCGCTCGACCCGCACCTGGCCGCGCACGTGATTCCGCTTCTCGCGTGGGACGAAGTCTCCCTTTCGGCCGGACGCGCGCTTGCCGAGATCGCGCCCGCCATCACGGGGCAGCTGGTCGACCGGCTGCTCGACCCGAAAGAAGAATTCGCGATCCGCAGGCGGATTCCGAGGCTGCTTACCGGAAGCCCGCACGAACACGCCGTGCAGGGGCTGCTGGGGGCGCTCAGCGACAAGCGTTTCGAAGTGCGGTTTCAGTCGGGGCGCGCCCTTGTCCGCATGAAGCAGAAGCAGCCCGAAGTCAGGATCGACCGGCGCCGCGTGTTCGATATCGTCATTGCCGAGGCGAAAGTCGATCGTCGCGTCTGGGAGAGCCACCGGCTCCTCGACACACCGTCCGACAACGAGGAGGACTCCCCGATCGTCGACAAAGTGCTGCGCGAGCGTACGAACCGCAGCATGGAACACGTGTTTACGATTCTGTCGCTCGTGCTCCCGCGCGAGCCGCTCCGGATCGCGTTCCGTGGCCTCTATACCAGTGACCGCAATCTGCGCGGCACCGCGCTCGAATATCTCGAGAGCGTGCTTCCCGAAGACGTTCGCCTGATTCTGTGGCCGTTCCTCGAAGGGGACGCACCCAGACATGCCGGCGAGAAGTCGCGTGACGAAATCATGAAAGAACTGCTGGAGTCGAATCAGTCGATCGAAATCAATCTGAACGAGCTCAGAAAGAAACACGGCATGGAATGAAGGACTTTCGATACGGGAAGTCTTAGAACGCGTCGACCATCCAGGGGACCGGGCCCGCGAAGATGCCCGCGAGTTCGGCGCGCGTCTCCGCGTCGGCGTCGAGCAGGTCCAGCAGCGCGAGATCGTTCGGCGACGAATACGAGGTATAGAGCGGCGCGAGTCCCCGCACGTCGATCGTGAAGGCCGGTGTTCCGCCGTCCTCGACGTGAGCGCGCCCCCCTTTGAGCGTCAGGGTGAACGGGCCGCGATTCCACTCGAAACGGTCGTCTTCGATCGCAAACGAGATGCGCCCCTCGAGGTCGCCCCGGTATCCGCGGGCTTCGAGCGCGCGCGGCACGTCGACCATGCGCACCATCCACGGATGATGCAGCTTGATCGAAATCGCCTCTTCGCCCGCGATGACTTCCATCGGCTCGACGGGCGCGCCCCACCAGTGAATCGACGAAGCGACGGAGCGATAGTCCGCGAAGAACGCGAGCGCGCGTTCGGCCGCGTTCCGGGTCAGGAACATCCAGTCGCGCACGGCGATCCGGTAGCCTTCGTGAGGGCGTCCCTTCTCCCCCGCCTCGTACACGAAATACCCTTCGGGGTCCCCGCTCTCGCCGAGAACGACGTAGCCCCGCACTTTCATGGCCTTGCTCGCGGCCGTAGGCTCCCAGAACCACGGGCTCCGATCGACGAGACCGTTCGTGCGCCCCGCGACGAGGCGATAGATCCCCTCGCGCATCGCGAAATCGGTCGCCTCGAACGAAACGAGCTTTGCGCGCCGGTTGCGCGCCACGATGCGCTGGAGGTCGAGTTCGTAGTGGCACTGCGTGCCCGCGATCTCGTAGCCGAGCTTGCGATAGAACGTGTGCGTGGCCGGGTAGAGCGTCGAGATCGGCATGCCCTGCGCGCGTGTTTCGCGCAGCATTTCGTCCATGAGTCGCGTGGCCACGCCGCCGCCCCGGCTTTCGGACGCGACGGCCACGCCCCGCACGGCCCCCATCGGAACCGAGCGTCCTCCGAACCACTGGCCGCACGGCAGGTTCATGAGACCGCCCACGAGCCGGTCGCCGCTCCACAGTCCGCGGAACGTGGACGGATCCTCGCGATCGATCCAGTGATTCTTGTTGTCATGACGAAAGAGATCGGGGAACGACTGGTCGAGCACGTCCGTGTACTGCGCGCGATCGCGCTCGGTGATCCTGCCGTAACGATACGTCTCGGTCACGACCCGTCGCTCCTGTTTCGCACGGTCCGGTTCCCGAAGATTTTTTCGCCGTCGAAGCGGCCGTTCTCGATAAAGATCTCCGACACCTTGTTCCCGGCCGTGATGCTTCCCGCCATGTAAACGCCCCGCACGTTCGTCTCGAACGTATCGGGATCGAGCGCCGGTTTCCCGTTCTCCGGATCGAGCGTGATTCCGATTCTGCGGAAGAGGTCCTGTCCGGGATGATACCCGATCAGCTTGTACACGCGGTCGGCCTCGAGCTTCTGCTCGCCCTGCCCCTTCGTGCGCACGACGATCGACCGATCCTCGAAGCGCACGACATCGGTCTCGAAGAGCGCGCGAATCTCGCCCGCCGCGATTCGATTCTCGATGTCGGGACGTAGCCAGTATTTGACTGTCGGGCGGAATTCGTTGTGGCGATAAACCATCGTGACGTCCGCGCCCGAGCGATAGAGATCGAGAGTGGCCTCGATCGCGGAGTTCTTGCCTCCGACCACGACCACTTTGCGTCCGTAGCTTCTGTGCCCTTCGTCGAAGCGCGTAAAGACATGCGGCATGTCTTCGCCCGGCACGCCGAGCAGATTCGGATGATCGAAGTAGCCCGTGGCGAGCACGAGCATACGGCACGGAATCGTCTCGTCACCCGCAGGACCCGTCACGTCTGCCCGGAGCATCGCGCCGTCGCGCACGACGTTTCGGAGCTTCGTGTACGTCTGCGTGCGAATTCCCTCGGCACGCACGACGCCTCGATAATACTTGAGCGCTTCGTCGCGGCGCGGCTTCGCTCCCGAACACGGAAACGGATGTCCCCCGATTTCGAGCAGCTCGGGCGTCGTGAAGAACACCATCTGCGGCGGGTAGTGCACGATCGAGTTGACGACCGCTCCGGCATCGATCATCAGAGGATCGAGACCCGCCCGTTTCGCCGAAATCGCGCACGCGATCCCGATCGGGCCGGCGCCTGCTATGAGTACGTCGTTGTCCTGCTTCTCCATAATCTCTTTCTATTGCGGTTTCTTCGCGGAGTCGGGCGAAGCGGGCGCGGGCTTCGGATCGGCCGGCTTCTTCTTGTTCAGGAAACCGCCGAGAAGCTTGTCGACCGTCTTCCCCGCGTCTTTCGGATCGCCCTGCAGCAGTTCGTTGATCGCGCCCGTAATCTGGCCGTCTTTATCGACGCTTTCGAGAATCGTGCCGATCGCGTTCGAACTGTTCGCCGCGGCGGACTTCGTGGGATCGTACGACACTTTCGGTTTTTTCGCGTCGCCCTTGACCACGAAGTCGAGCACGATGCGCCCCTCGCTGTTCGCGAGCAGGCCCGTGAGCGCCGACTTCTGTTTCAGCTTCTGGCTCAGCGTCGGCGAAAGCGTGGCGCTGATCACGTAGTCGAGATTGCCGGCGAAGCTGACGCCCCCCGTGGCGCGCCAGTCCGCGTCCGCGCTCTTCATGACGATCTCGTCCGTATGCAGCTTCCCGTCTTTCACTTCGAAGTTCGTAAACATCGAACGAAACTTCTGCTGTTTCAGTTCGTTCATGCCGAGCAGGTTCGCCACGGCGTTCAGCGCTTCGAGATTGCGGAGTTCGCCGTTCAGCGTCGTCGCCTTGCCCGATCCCTTGAGATTCTTCAGCGCGTCTTCGGGAAGAACGCCGCGCCCCGACCACTTCGAGTCCATTTCGAACTTGCCGTATAAAATGTTCTTCGCGGGGGTGAGATCGGAAAGGAAATCGTTCGCCTCCCAGTCCTTCGCCTTCATCGCCACTTCGTATGTGGGGATCCGTTTCGCGTCGAGTGTCACGGTCACATCGCCCGTGAGCGAGCCCTGGTAGACCGACGCGCGAAGCCCCCGAATTTCGACGCGATCCCCTTCGGCGCGCAGATTGGCGGCCGCGTTCGTGAGCGGCACGATGCCGGCCATCGCCTTCGCGGCTTTGTGGGGGCCGGACGCGACGCCCCCCTTCTCGTTTTTTTATAATATAGAGTCCTGCACCGCGACGGTACCGAAGAGACCGCTCTTCATGCGGAGTTCGGTCTTCGCCTCCTCGCCCGCCATCGTGTACTGCATCGTGACGCCCGCGAGTTTGTTGCCGCCGGTGTAAACGGAGTCCGCGCGGAACGTTCCCGACGCGCGCACGTTCGGGAGCGGAGGCACGATCGGAACGGCCGGGGCCGCGCTCCCCGCGCCCGCGCCCGCAGCCGCAGCGGCTTTGCGCTCGGCGAGTTCGAGCGGGAACAGCTGATCCAGGTCGATCACGTTCGCCGTTCCCGAAAGCGCGACGTTCGGGGTTCCGAACGGGTCCGAGGCCGTAAGCGACGCGCGCAGCTTCGATCGCCCCATCGTCATCGTAATCGAATCGGCCCGGATTACGTCGCCGGCAAGGCGGAACCGGCCGTTCACCTTTTCGATCGGAACGCCGAGATCGGGGGAAGCGAAGCGCATGTCTTTCACGTTGGCCGTTCCGTCCATCGCGAGGGAACGGGGATCGCCGGCTTTCTTCTGCGCGCGGAGATCCGCGGTTACGAATCCGGCCAGCGAAGAGCCCGGAGGCAGCATGCCGAGCTTCGCGACGAGCGCGAGATCGAGGCCGCCGTCGACACGCAGATCGAAGCCGGGGTCCTCGCCGGGAACGAACGTGCCGTTCACCTTGAATGGGCGCCCGTCGAAGCTGGCCGTAAGCCCGTCGATCGTGACTACCGTCTCGGTCACGTTGACTTTGCCGGTCACGTTCTCGATGGCGCCGGGCAGCAGGTTCTCCACGCGCACGCCCTCGACATCGAGTCCGATCGCATACGCCGGCGGATCTTCCCCGCGAAGCGTCACGGTGCCGGCGAGATCGACGTTGCCCGTGGCCTGGAGCGGCCCGCTTTCGCTCCATGCGCTCGCGGGCACGAGCGACAGGAGATCGCCGACCTCGAGGCCGGGCGAAGCGACCTTCAGTTCGCCACGGGGCGCCGTTTCGTAATCGCTCAACTCACCGGACACGCGAACGCCGAGATCCCCGAGCTTGATCGCCGCCGTGCGAACCGAAACCGTTCCCGCGGCGGGCTTCACGTCGAGGTCGTATTCGACGATGAGAAGCGGCACGCCTGCCGGCACTTCGGGGGTCACGATCCCTTCGAAGAATCCGACGCCGCGCGCGGCCACGTTCTCGCCGCCGCTCCCGACCTGCAGGTCGGTGCTGAGTTCGATGTTTCGGATCGTGTGCTCGACTCCGGTACCGCGATCCACGATCCGGAGCGAGCTGTTGTCGATCTGGGCGGACGAAAGCAGCAGCGCAAAATCGGCGAACGGGCTGCGCTTCTTCGCTCCCGTCGTATCCACCGCAGCCGGCGCTTCGCCTGCGCGCGGCTTGCTCACCACGAGATTGCCCTCCTCGTCGC
>JABDJQ010000820.1 GCA_013002425.1 Gemmatimonadota bacterium | reverse complement strand
CGTGTTCGGCGGCACGTGGTACAACGACTACGACGGCTTCGAGCTTCATACGATTTCGCGCTACCCGATTCTGAACGCGTGGGACACGGGGCTTTCGCGAGCGCGCGCGACGCTGATCGATCTGCCGGGCACGTTCGATCACGATCTGCTGCTGATCAACGTGCATTTCAAGTGCTGCGCGAGTGGAGACGGGCAGCGCCAGGAGCAGATCGACGACGTCATGTCGTTCGTGCGCGACGCGATGAGCCCGGGGGGCGCGATTACGCTGGCGGCCGACACGCCGATCATGATTCTGGGCGACACGAACATGTACGGCGACGCGCAGCAGGTGACGACGCTGCTAACGGGCGATATCGACGATAACGGCACGTACGGTCCTGACTTCGCGCCCGACTGGGACGGCTCGGACATGGACGCCGTGCTCTCGCGCAATCCGGCGAAACGCCAGACGTACACCTACTACAACGAAAGCAGCAGCTACGGGCCGAGCCATATCGACCGCATCGCCGTGACGGGGAGCACGATCAACATCAACAAGAGCTACGTTCTGCACACGCCGGATCTTCCGGGTGCGACACTCAGCGCTTACGGACTGCAGGCGAACGATTCGAAGAACGCGTCCGACCACATGCCGCACGTGATCGACATTACGCCTGGGACCGTTTCGACCGATGTCGGAGGGAATACGCCGCCCGTCATCCGCGGTTTTTTCGAAGCGCGCCCGAATCCGTTCAACCCGACCACGAACCTCTCGTTCCGGCTCGCCGAACGTGAGCACGTCACGATCGAGATCTACTCCGCAGCCGGGCGCCTGATACAAACGCTTGCGAACGAAACCATCGCCGCCGGGGAGCACACGAAGGTCAGGACGCCGGAGTCGAACGTCGGTTCGGGGACGTACTTCGCGCGCTTCGTGACAGGCGGCACGAGCCGCACGATCAAGATGGCCCTGATCCGCTAGGCGCGGCGCGGGAGAAGTTGTTTCGTCAATTCGAGGCCGGGTCCGGAAGCGGATCCGGCTTTTTCATTTTCTGCAGAAGATAGGCGAGCAGCCAGAAGAACGTGCCCGCGCCGAGAGGCGGGATGATGTCGGTCAGCGGGCCGGATTGAACGAAGGGCCGCATGAGGAGCAGCACGAAGTCCGCCACGTGATTCCCGAACAGGTTGAACAGCACGTAGAGCACGAGCGCGTTCCGCCCGACGACCGCGAACGAGCGGAAGAGCGTCTTCCCCGGCGCGGTCCGCGCGATGAGGGCGAACAGCATGAGATGCGCGTAAAAAACCGCCAGCACGCAGAAGTGGTAGGACGATGTCCAGGCGCGCTTGATGAACGGAATGCCGGCGGCTTCGAGGGCGAATGCGAGCCCGAGACAGCCGAGCGTGGGCACGAGCATGTGCCATACGCCGCGATGGCGGTCACGATAATAGCGCACGCTCCAGAGTCCCATCACGACGACGGCCGCGCCCCCGATCACGTTCAGTGATGCATAGCCGCCCGGGTCGGCTCCCCAGAACAGCGCCCGGTCGATCACGAGTCCGATGTTCTGCGTGCGGTCGAACGCGCCGTCGGGGCCCGGAAACAGGAAGAGCAGGCCGTCGTGCAGCAGCGGGATCGCGAGAGCGAAGGCGAGCTGCAGCGCCGGTTTCAGAAACTGGAATCCGAAGCCGATCAGATACCCGATCGCGATGGTGCGCAGCACGCCGGTCGGGCGAAGTGTCAGCTCTCCGCTCGTGAAGTACGTGAGGAAAACGCCGACCATGAACAGCGCGATCGCGCGCACGATGGCACGCCGCATGATCGCGCCCCGATTTTCTCCCCGTCCTTCGTGCCGTTCCCGCGACAGCATGATCGCGACTCCGGCCATGAACAGGAACGCGGCCTGGCCGACATCCCAGTACGAGATCCCCTCCCATTCCGCGTGATCGATCGAACGCGTGAAGTCGTTGTCGAGCCAGGCGATCAGGCCGTCGCCGTAGGCGATGACGAGAATCGCGAAACCACGCATGGCGTCGAGAACGAGGTTTCGGTTGTCGCGGCGTTCGACGAATTCGGCCATGCCGAGAACATAGCGCAATCGCGGCGCTTTCCGAAGCCTCAGCCGGCGCTCTTTTTCTTCATCGATTGGTGGGAGAGGGGGAGCAGCACGCCGCGGGGGAGGACGCGCGTGGCGCCTTCGATCAGGATTCGATTGCCGAGCCCGTGAATCGTCAGCGTCTTTCCGCGTTCCATGGCTCGATACCCGTGTTCCGCAACAGGGCGCGGCCCGGGACCGGATCGGCCCTCCAGCATGCGAAGATCCGCAAGATCGGCGCGCGCGACGAATTCGGTTTCCGTGAAACCGGGGCAGAGCGTGGTGATCGTGACCCCCGAGCCGCGGATCTCCTCGGCTACAGCCTGTCCGAACGAAACGACATACGCCTTGCTCGCGTAATACGTCGCCTGGAGCGGCCCCGGCAGAAACCCGGCGGTCGAGGCAACATGCAGAATGCGGCCCGCCCCCCGTTCGAGCATGGCCGGAAGAAACGCGCGGGTCAGTTCGGCCACGGCCAGCACGTTCACCTGGATCATGGCGAGATCCGACTCCCACGGCCGCTCCGAGAACGGCCCGTGCCCGCCGAAACCGGCATTGTTGATCAGATAGTCGATGGCGATCCCGCGACGCTCGATCTCTTCGATCAGGCCCCGGCGCGCGGCGGCATCGGCCAGATCGCAGGCGAGTATCTCCGATTCGACGCCGTGCTCCCCGCGAAGTTCGTCCGCGAGCGCCTGGAGCCGCTCTTCCCGCCTCGCGACCAGAATCGTGTCCCGCCCGCGCGTGGCGTGAATCCTGGCCAGTTCGCGGCCGATTCCGCTCGATGCTCCCGTGATCAGGGCCGTATTCTTCATTTCATTTCATCTCCGGATACGAAGGCTTGTCCTTGGAACTCGCGGGTATCCATATTATTCTGTTTCATCATGCGACTCATTCTCGTAATGCTCTCATTTCTGTTTCTGACTGCGGACTTCGCCCGGGCGCAACTCATCGACTCCCTGCGTGTCGATCAGGACGGCGTGACGGGGCAGTGGACGTCCCTCGCGCTCGACGCGGCCGAGAACCCGTACATCGCTTACTTCGATTCGACCGACCAGCGACTCCGGTTCGCCTCGTGGAACGGCACGGCATTCGATATCGAGGCCGTCGATTCCACGCAGGAAGGCGGCATGAACTGCGACCTCGCTCTCGACGGCGACGGCAATCCTCATATCAGTTACTACGCTTACAGCACGGACCGCGACAGCGTCTCCTTATATTACGCGAATCGATCCGGCGGCAGCTGGACGATCGAGCACGTGGAAGGCGGCCCGGTCGCAAACTTCATCGGGTCTTCGTGGACGGACATCGAACTCGGCGAAGACGGTCCCGGCATCGCCTATCTCGAGGTGGCGCCCTCGTTCCGGCTCAAGTACGCGGCCCGCGGCGCCGGCGGCACGTGGGGGACGGCGGTCGCGGATACGACGAGCGCAAGCGGCTTCGAGGCCACTCTCGTGCTCGACGACGGGGATACGCCGCACATCGCCCATCTGCGCTTCGTGACCGGCGGCGGGCTCGAGGTGCGGTACACGACGCTCACGAACCTCGTGGCCTGGTCGAGCGAAGTCGTGGTGGCCGTGGACAGCGGCGACATCGGCTGGGCCGACATCGATCTGCTCGCGGGGGACGTGCCCGCGATCGCGTACCTGTGGAGCAACGCGAATCTGCTTTACGTGACGGTGCAGTCCGGGCCCGGCAGTTCCTGGGTCGAGTCGTTCTACGACACGGCCGGAGTGGGGCCGAACGGCGACACGAAACCGGTGGCGATCCATGTCGACGAACAGAAC
>JABDJQ010000795.1 GCA_013002425.1 Gemmatimonadota bacterium | reverse complement strand
CTCCACGCCCACCAGCCGACCGGTAATTTCGATTTCGTGTTTCGCGAGAACTTCGACAAGTGCTACGACCCTCTGCTTCAGGTGATCGAAACGCACCCGACCATTCCCGTCAGCCTGCATTTCAGCGGCATTCTGCTCGAGTGGCTCGCGGAAAACGAGCCGACATACATGGCGCGGCTCCGCGCGCTCGTCGACCAGGGCCGCGTGGAGCTTATCGGCAGCGGCTTCGGCGAGCCGATCCTCGTCATGTTGAACGAGGCCGACCGGCGCGGCCAGATGACGGCGATGAGCGACTACCTCGAGGAGCAGTTCGGCGAGCGTCCGAAGGGGATGTGGCTGACCGAACGCGTCTGGGAGCAGGGGCTCGCGCACGACATCGCCGAATCCGGACTCCAGTTCACGCTCGTCGACGACACGCATTTCGTGATGGCGGGACTTCGCGGCGACGATCTGAGCGCCTCGTACATCACGGAGGATCGCGGCTCGACGATTCGGCTGTTCCCTTCGAGCGAAAAACTCCGCTACTACATTCCGTTTCAGAAGGTGAGCGATACGATCGCGTTTCTCGAATCGAACGCGACCGACGACGAATCGGCTCTTTTCGTGTACGGCGACGACGCCGAGAAGTTCGGCGCCTGGCCGGGCACTTTCGAACACGTGTTCGAGAAGAAGTGGCTTGCGCGTTTCTTCGACGCGCTCGCGAATTCCGAAGTGATCGAGATGATGAAGATTTCCGACGCGCTCGACGTGCCCCCGCGCGGCAGGCTGTTTCTGCCGGACGCCAGCTATCGCGAAATGATGGAATGGGCGCTTCCGTACGAAGCGCGCCGCGAGTTCCTGAAGGCGCGCGATCTGTGCGAACAGGGAAACGGCGATGGAGCGGACTCCGCACCGTTCGATCCCGGCGTCTTTCTGCGCGGCGGAACCTGGCGCACATTCCTCGCGAAGTACCCCGAGTCGGGCGCGATGCAGGGGAAGATGCTCGAAGTCTCTCGCCGTATCGCGCAGCTCCCCGAGGGAGAGGCGCGCGCGAACGCGACCCTCGAGCTCTACCGGGCGCAGTGTAACTGCGCGTACTGGCATGGCGTGTTCGGCGGGCTCTACCTGCCGCACCTGCGTTTCGCCGTGTATCAGAAGCTGCTGGCCGCCGAGCGAATCGTGGACACCGCCGCTCGTCCGCCCGGAGCGTGGGTCGATACGATGGTGACCGACGTCGACCGCGACGGTTACCTCGAAATCACGCTCGCGTCCGACAGGCTCGGACTGCTGATTCACCCGCGCCGCGGCGGCCACATCGTGGCGATCGACGAGAAACGGCGCGGCATCCCCCTCACGGCCGCGCTCTCGCGGCGTCCCGAGGTGTACCACGAGGAGGTCGCGGCTCTCGGGAGAGAGAAAACGTCTCTCGGGAGAGAGAAAACGGCTCTCGAGAAAGAGAAAGCGTCCCTCGGAAAAGAGGAAGCCTCCCTCGAGAAAGAGACCGCGAACAGCGCGGCGAGTTCCGCCGCGCCGCCATCCGACGACGACGGCACGGTCGCGAGCATCCACGATCAGGTCCTCGTCAAGGAGGAGGGGCTCCACAAGCTGCTCGTCTACGACGCGTATCAGCGCGAGGGCGCGATCGACCACTTCTTCGATCCCGCCACGACGCGCGAGGAGTGGGACGGCGATCAGGCGGGTGCGGAGCGGGGTGATTTCGTCGAAGGGCAGTACAAATCCGCGGTGGATCCGTCGCCGGTCTCCGTCAGCGCGAAACTGCATCGCGAAGGGATCGTGCGAACCGCGAACGGCCCGGTTCCCGTGCGTATCGAGAAGGAATTCCAGCTCGGCGCGGGAAACGACACGTTCAATATCAGCTATGCGATCGAAAACCGCGGCGACGCGGTGCTCGAAACCGTTTTCGGTTGCGAGTTTCTGCTGGCGCTCCTGGCGGGCGACGCGCACGACCGCCGGTTGCTTGCCGGAGAGGAAGAGCTCGGCCCTCTGCGCAGCGGGCACGACGTGAAGGGTGTCACCACTGTTTCGGCCCGCGATGAATGGCTCGACGTCCGCGCCGGGCTCTCGTTCGCGAAGCCGACCGACGTCTGGATCACGCCCATTCAGACCGTGTCGCATTCCGAAGCGGGATTCGAATCGGTCTATCAGGCCACGGCGTTCATGCCGCGCTGGAAACTGGCGCTGAAGCCGGGCGATACGTGGGTTCGTGAAATCAAGTTCTTTGCGTTTCATGCGCGCGGGGAGATCGCGTGAATGAGAAGCCGAAAGCAAAAGCGAAAGTCCGTGGCGAAGACCGCGTCGACATCCTCGTAAGAGCCCCCGGAAGTCTCTTCGTCTACTGGACTCTCGACGGCCCGTCGTCACGCGCGGAGCGGAACGCGCTCGGCGATGACGCCTTCTTCGATCGTGCCTGGGTGCTTCGCATCGAAAATGTCGATCGCGACGAACGCTTCGATCTTCCCGTCGATCCGCATGCAGGAAAAACCTACGTCGACGTGACCCCCGGATTTCACTACAGGGCCGACCTCGGCATCGCGAGCCCGAGCGAATCCGCGCCGTTCGAGCCCGCGACGACCGAACTGCCGTGCGCGCCCGCTCCCGCCGTGCCCGCAACCGTGGTTCCCGTCGGTCTCGTCTCTTCCGCGTTTCGCGCCATGCTCGGTTCTCCGACGAGCTGGGTGGCCTGATCGTGGGCGCGCGAAGACCAGCCCATACGCCCGGCTTCGCTCTTCATCTTCACGCGCATCTTCCGTACGTCCGTCATCGCGATGCCGGCACGCTGGGCGAGGACTGGCTCTTCGAAGCGCTGGTCGAATGCTACGTTCCGCTGCTCGCGAGCTGGAAGCATCTCGCCGATGAAGGGATTCCGTTTCACATTCATCTCAGCATGACGCCCCCGCTTCTCGCGATGCTCGAAGATCCCGTGCTCGGTGTCCGATTCGAGAAGTACATCGCCGATCGTTTTTCGCTTCTCGAAGACGAAGCGAATCGGGGCGTGCCCGAGATTGCCGAAGCGATCACGCTCTATCGCAGGCGCCTGACCCTCGCCCGGCGCGTCTGGGAGGGGGCGGAGGGAGAGATCACGCGGCTCGTGAGCGAACTGACGGCGAGCGGCCATCTCACACTGCTCGCGTCGGCCGCCACGCACGCGCTCCTGCCCGTGCTCGCGACAGACGAGATGCGCCGGCTGCAGATCGCGCTCGGCATCGCCGAGCACGTTCGTGTGTTCGGCGAACGCCCCGCCGGGTTCTGGCTGCCGGAATGCGGGTACGGCGCCGGCGTCGACGCGGCTCTCGGGGGCGAGGGGATTCGCTACACGATTCTCGAAGCGCACGGGATCGCCGGCGGGCTCCCCGGCGGAACGCCCGCGGGAGAGGCGATTTCCTGTCCGAACGGCGTCGTCGGGTTCCCGCGCGACGGTGAACTTTCGGGCAAGGTCTGGAATCGCGAAGGCGGCTATCCCGGCGACGGCCGCTACCGCGACTTCTATCGCGATCTCGGGTACGACGACCCCGATCGCGCGGCGCGCATTCTCGACGGATTCGACGCGCCCCGTTTCACCGGTCTCAAATTTCACCGGATTACGGACGTCGATACGCCCTCGGCGAAGAAGGAACCGTATTCACCGCGCGAGGCGCGGCTCGCGACCCAGTATCACGCCGCCCATTTTCTCGACTGCATCAAGAAGCGCAGCGCGGATCCGGCGGCCGGGTCGCCAGGCTCCGTACCGCTCGCGGCGTTCGACGCCGAGCTTTTCGGACACTGGTGGTTCGAGGGGCCGTGGTTTCTCGAGTCGGTGATTCGCGCCGCGCACCTCGGAGAGATCGAGATGCACTCTCTCGAGGCGCTCGGGAAGCAGACGCCCGGACATGTCGTCCGGCCATCGCCCTCGTCCTGGGGGGCCGGCGGATACTTCGAAACGTGGATCGATCCCGCAAACGACTGGATGTACCCGGCGCTTCATCGAATCGAGCGCGGCCTCGCCCGCGATCTCAGAGGACCCGGGCGAAGCGGAGCCCCTGATCTCGTGCCCGCCGTCCGCGAACTGCTCTTCGCCCAGGCGAGCGACTGGCCGTTTCTGATCAAGGCCGGGAGCGCCGCGGAGTACGCCCGCAGCCGTTTCTTCGACCACGTCGGGGAGGCGGTCTACCTCGCCGAATCCGGCGACCCCGAAGATCCCCGCCCGTTCCTCTTTCCCGAGCTCGCCGCCGTGATCGACCGCCTCCGGCGCGAGTGGAGAAGAGGGACACAAGTGAAGAGCGTGTAAGGTATGTCGAGCGTGTAGCGTGTGTCGAGCGCGTCGAGCGGCGCGAGTCGAAGTTCTTCTCCGAATTCCCCTCCGAATTCCCCTCCGAATTCCCCTCCGAATTC
>JABDJQ010000787.1 GCA_013002425.1 Gemmatimonadota bacterium | reverse complement strand
CTCACGATGATGTTCCGCGCGTAGCGATGCACGGGCGTATAGATCGGGTGGTCGACGACTCCCGGGCCCGCCCAGGTTGCCGTGTACGCCCAGTCCGTCGCGTTCGCGTTCCACCAGAACGCGTCGTTCCGGAACCAGTTCGACTCCTTGAACAGCACCGTGTCGATGATGCCGCCCGGCGCGTCCTTGCCGAGATCGTCGATGCATCCTTCGGTGTGAATGATGCTGTGGTCGGGGAACTTCGCGTGCACGCGGTCGAACGCGTCTTCGTACACCTTATACGTGCTCGCATACCAGTGAACGGCAAGGCCGGCGACGAATTCCGCGGTCTCCGGATCGCCCAGGATCACGTCAGCCCACTCTTCGAGGCCGTCCCGGTTCTGATCGTAGACCAGCAGTTTCTTGCCCGCGTGTCCGCCGTCCCGCAGGCGCGGTCCCAGATGCCGCTTCACGAACTCGTTCTGCGACTCCGGGGAAAAGTGCATGCTCTCCCAGTTGCCGCCGTTCCCGTGCGGTTCGTTCACGGGGGTCAGCCCCCAGATATCGATGCCTTCACTCTGATAGGCATCGAGATAGCGCACGATGTAGTCGGCGTACGTCGCCACGTATTCCGGCTTCAGGCGGCCGC
This sequence comes from Gemmatimonadota bacterium, assembly GCA_013002425.1. Taxonomy (GTDB): domain Bacteria; phylum Orphanbacterota; class Orphanbacteria; order Orphanbacterales; family Orphanbacteraceae; genus JABDJQ01. The sequence goes on along the minus strand of JABDJQ010000787.1, from coordinate 3,356 downwards.
CGTCACCCTGCCAGTCGTTCTCGGGCGAACCCTTGATGAACCACTCTTCCGTGTCCTTCATCCACGAAGGCGCGGTCCATGCGGAAGCGATGATGCGAAGCTCGCCGTCGCGCTGCTCGCGCTTGATCGCGAGCGCCTCCTGAATCATGGGAATCAGATCGTAGCCGGTATCGACGATTCCGGGATAGCGCGACTTGTCGAACCCGGCCTTGTCGGGTGCGATATCGAACGCGGTGAGTTCCGTGTCGCCCGGCACGTCCGCATACGAGTACTTGCCTTCGACAGTGAAATCACACGATCCGATATGCGTCCGCGTCAACGTGAAGTTCGCGCCTGATTCGCTGTAGATCCGGCGCATGACCTCACGACGCTGCTCGGGTTCGAGGTGCGCCAGCACGAACGCGGACGATTCCGTAAACGACGTGCCGATGCCGTCGATCGTCTGTTTCCTGTCGTCGGGGTAGATCGTGATCACGGTGCCGGTCGCGCGGCCCTCGCGGAACGCGACGTTCTCGAGTCGTGCGACCTTGTCCCCGCGCTCGGAAGTGAGGAGAATCTCGGTTGTCGATTGCGGCGCGGGAGCGGGTTTCTTCATGGTAGGAGTGCCTTCCCGGTCAAGTCGCGTGCCTGTGCACGATGCGATCGTGATCACCGTGAGAACCAGAAGTAACAAAAGACCCATCCGCTTCTTCATGACAGCATTCTCCGCAGGTGATCGGGAATATTGGAAATGATCCCAATGATAGCGAGAATCGGGGTTCCGCGAAACGAAGAAGCCTGCGGGCGGGGCGTTCCGAAAATGGAGATCCGGCGCCACAGGCGTGAAAATTCACGACACTTTTTTCGGGCTCGGCACGACGGCCCGAATCGCCCCCTGACGCCCGAAACGACCTTCTCCCGCGGAATCGCACATTCGCGGCAACTGGCATCCGACTTGCTTCTCATCAATCACAGAACACCAGAACCGTAAGGAGTGATTGATATGAAGACTGTGAATACGACCTGGAACCTCGTGGCGGCGCTTTTGATCGTGCTGCTTGCCAACGGAATCGCGCGGGCGGACAGCACCAGCACCTTGCACGGGGCGGATGAATCCCCGGCGCTCACGGGTAAAGGCGTTCACTTCGCCGCCGGATTCATCGGACATCGGCTCGACCTGCAGGACGACGCGTACGACGCGCTTTACGAAGCCGGCGTCGATCTCTCTCGCGAAGGGCTCGGCATGGAGCTTCTCGGCGGGTACCGGTTCGGGCCGCGGCTTTCGCTGAACCTGCGCATCGCGACGAGCTCGCACGACACGGGGCGCGCCGATCTCGAAGCGGGCCTCGGCCTCGCGATGTTCGAAATGCTCGCGCATCTTCGGCCCGGCGAACGCGTGCAGCCGTTCCTGAGCGGCGGACTCGGCGGCGGCGGTCTCGTGCTGAGCCCGGACAAAGGGGACGACGTGACTCTGGAAGGCGCGGCGTTCGCAGCGGGAGGGGGCGTGGACGTGCTGATCAGCGATCGCTGGACGCTCGGGTTCGCGTATCGGGCGGCCATAATCGACTACGAAACCGCCACGATCGATCTTCCGGGCTCGGCGCCCGTTACGTTCCGCGGGACCGGTCTCGCGCACGAATTCGGATTTCGCTGGGACTTCCGCATCTAGTCGGGAGGGGGACCGGCCATCGTGGTGACGCCTGTTATGCGATAGATCTCGATCGAGCCGAACGGCTCCCGATTGATCGTCCAGGGGAGATAGTGCGCCGAGTAGAAGCTCGCGCTCCCGTTCGCGGTGTTGAAACGGGGCCGTTCCACGGGGGGATCCGAGATCACGTCGTGTAACTCGAGCCTCAACTCCGGATCGATCTCCTGCTGATGAATCGCGAGCGGGCGCACGATGTAATCTCCGGGCCCGGGCCTGGACCCGGGCTCGGGCTCGGGCCTGGACCTGCGCAGGTCGATCTGCCTCATGCCGTTCTTCTTCGCGTACCATTGCCACCCCCAGTGCCCCGTAAACCAGACGGTGCTTTCTGAGGGAAGCGCCGCGCGAATCACGGGCGCCTGCCTGCGATAGTAATCGGCGAAGCGCCAGTCGGCGATCACGAGGTTTGCGGAGAGAAACACCGTCGCCAGAATCGCGGCGAAGGCCGCCCGCGGCCTCGGCCGGGCGGGAAGCTTCGTTCCCAGTATCAGAAGGAGCGGCGGAACGGAGAGCAGCACGTGGCGCGTGGCGAGAAACGGCGCGAAGAGAACGATGAACCCGGACACAGCGGCGAGCCAGAGGTAGAGAAGCGGGGCGGGTCGCGGGTTCTGCGCCCGGAGGGCGAGACCTGCCGCGACGAGCAGGTAAGCGCCGTTCACGACAAAGAGCGCCGCAAGCAACGCATGCGGATACGGCTGACGGTTCCTCAGGTAAAGCGTGGCGACGACAATCGATACGAGAGCGCCCGCGATCGTGAACGCGCGGCGCGACACCGTCCATTTCCTCATGCGCCCGAGCGTATCCGCCAGAACGAGAACGGAAAACGGCGCGATCGATCCGAGCGCGATGACCCAGCGCAGACCCATGGAGGAAGTTCTTTCGAACGTGCGCGCCTGTGAAGGACGATCGAGCAGATGCACGCTGCCGTATTCGAAATAATTGAACAGCGACCATGCCGTGAGAATCGCGAGCGGAATCAGAAGGGCGTAGAGAACGCGGAGCTGTTTTCGCGCCACGATGTGAATCAGCAGCAGGGGCAGCAGCGGCAGGCACGAATACTTCATGAGTACGGCGGCTGACGCTGTCAGGGCGGCGAGCGTGTAGCGAGTGTGTTCGGAGCGCACGTCCGGCTTCAGCAGCAGGTAGAAGAACGCGAGTGAGCACGCCAGAATCGGAATGTCGACCATGAGGTTCTGGCCGACGACGAACGCGGGCCCGAGAATCAGCAGCGCCGTGAGAATGATCGCGTACGGCGGAACGACGATCCGCGCGATGCCGAAGAAGAAGAGCGTCGCGGCCAGCGTGAAAAGGGACTGGAGCGCGTGCATGGCCGTTTCGCCGTAGCCGAAGATCCGGCCCCACCCCGCGAGAATGTAGAAGTAGAGCGAAGGCTGGTTCAGTTCGTGAATCGGGCGCGCGCTGTCGCTCCAGTTGACGAGGCCGCTCATCGGAGCGCCCGGGTGCGCCGTGATCCAGGCCGCGATCTCGAGATGCGCCGTATCGTCGATGTGATACGCCTTGTCCAGATTGCACGCCGTCGCGACAAGCCAGATCAGAACGAGAATCGTGCTGTCTCTCACGGTCCCCGGCCTGACTGCAGACGCTCGATCGCCGCTGCCTGCTCCGCCGCTTCCTTGTCACGGCCGAGGTCGAGAAGCACCTTTCTCAAGTT
>JABDJQ010000749.1 GCA_013002425.1 Gemmatimonadota bacterium | reverse complement strand
GATATACGCGTCGCGGTGATAGCGCGGTTCCCGCTCCACGAGCTCGTCCAGAATCCGATCCAGGCTCATCGCAGAACCCGCTCGTAAACCGCTTCATAGCGGGCCGTAATCGACTCCGTCGCAAACTCGCTGAGAGCGCGCTCCCGCGCGGCGCTACCCATCATCTTACGTTTCTCTGGATTCTGTAGCAGCTCCAGAGTCATTTCAATCATTCTTTCCACGCTCCCGAGCGGCGCCAGCATACCGTCTGTGCCGTGCCTGACAACCTCGGGAAGCCCGCCGCCGTCGTACCCCACGACGGGAATTCCGCACGCCATCGCCTCGAGAGCGACGAGGCCGAAACTCTCGACCGTACTCGGCAGCAGCAGGAGATCCGCGAGCGGCAGAATCTGCCCCACTTCCACCCGATTCCCGAGGAACAATATGCGGTCGAGGACGCCGAGCTCTTCCGCGAGGATGCGCGACGGTATGCGTTCGGGCCCGTCACCGACGAGTACGAGCTGGGCTCCCGTCGATTCCTGAACGGCCGCGAACAATTGAATGACGTCCTTTACGTTCTTCACTTTGCGAAAGTTCGAAATGTGCATCAGGACCGGTCCGTCATCGATTCCGATCTCGGCGCGGAGATCCGGATTGACCTTCGTATCGAACATCTGTGAATCGACGAAGTTCGGAATGACGTCGATCGGGTGCTTCACGGCGAGCTTTTCCTGCGTCTCGCGCGCGAGAAAGTCCGATACAGCCGTGACGGCATCGGAACGCTCGATACTGAGCTTCGTAATCTCGAAGAAGCTTTCGTCGCTTCCGACGAGTGTGATGTCCGTTCCGTGGAGTGTGGTCACGACGCCGACGCGGTGCGGCTCGAGAATCATATTGGCCAGGAGCGCGCTCGTAGCGTGGGGGATCGCGTAGTGCACGTGAAAGAGATCGAGCTTCTCGCGGCGCGCCACTTCGGCCATCCGCACCGCGAGCGCCAGCGAGTAGGGCGGATACTTGAAGAGCGGGTACGTAACCGTCTTCACCTTGTGAAAGCGGATATGGTCGTCTTCCCGGGGAAGCCGGAACGGACGAGAGTAGCTGATGAAGTGAATGTCGTGGCCGCGGCCCGCGAGCGAGCGGCCGAGTTCGGTCGCGATGACGCCCGATCCCCCGGCGCTCGGGTAGCATGTGATCCCGATTCTCATGACGCTCCTCTCGGGTCTACTGTCATCATCAGGTGCTCGGCCGAATCCTCGGGTAGAGAATCCGCAACGAGTGCCGCGAAGTCCGGTCCGTAGCGAGCCAGGAACGGGAGGATCGACCAGACGAATTCCTGGGCCGTACCCTTCGGAGCGAGGTCCTGGGTCAGCTTGTGGATCTTGCGCGATCTGTTTTCACCGGCACGGTCAGCCTCCTTCGCGAATTTCCCGGCCGCTCGCGCGGCTGCCTTCAGAAAGTGCGAAGTCGTGTCGTCCGCGCCGGGAACGGGGCTGGCGTTCGATTCCGCCGCGGCCTCGTCCGCAAAGCTGTTCCACGCCGATTCGATCGTCTTCATGAAGCGCGCGCGACTCTCCGCGTGCTGGTCTCCTGCGGCTCCCTCCCGCGCGGACTCGTCCGGCTTCCTGAGATCCGCGACCGTAAGGCCGAGGTCCGCCAGTTGATCGTACGCGCGAAAATGAACCAGGGACAGGCTTGCGCGCGGCACGAGAACGGGGCGCTCGATTCCGGCGCTTTCGTATAGAGAGGCGAGCTGCGGATGATAAGCGAGCTCGGACTGACCGGCGACCGTCGCGGATGTCGCGAAAAGCAGGTCCTGGAGAAGCGGGCGCAGACCGGCGTTCGGAGATACGGTTCGCGTTCCGTTCTCGATCGAGTTCGCCAGTGCTTCGGGTTCGAACGCTTCGGCCGCCGTTTCGAAGCGGGCCCCGTTCCAGGTCATCGGTTGACGCACGTCGTCTTCCACGACGAACAGGGGGAATCGGGATTCGGCCAGGTCGAGCGGAGGGGACATCCCCGCGCTCCGAACGGCTTCCTCCCCGTCGCGCCATGCTTGTAGAGTGCGCGCGGGCTCTCGCACCGTGCGCGCGAGGAACGACCGTCCCGCCGCGCACGTTTCCGCGTCTCGCCCGTCGAAGCAGACGATTCCCGCGTCAGGCAGAAGGGCATGCACGGCGGCCGCAAACGCGAGTGTCGTGGATGCGGGAAAGCGGGACGGGGCGAAGCGCGCGAGAGCGTGCTCGCGGAACTCGTTGTCAGGCAGTCTTTCACGGAGCGTATCCGTGAACGCGTTCCAGTCCGCTTCGGTGATGTCGTAGGCGCCGAGTTGCTGCCGGGGAATTTCGGTCCACGGATAGCGCAGTTTCTCCGGTTCCCCGCCACTCCCCGGCAGATAGACGTGATCGATTTCGGGAAGATCCGCATCGTGCGACGCGATCCAGAAGACCGGTACGTACGAGCGGCCCGAACGCGATTCCCAGGCGCGACACCGAGCGACGAGCGTCACGATCTTATAGAGAACGAAAAGCGGGCCGAGCATGAGACCCGGCTGCTGTCCCGCGAGTACGGCATGAACGGCGGGGTCGCGCAGTTTCTCGCAGTTGGAGAGCGAACGCGCGGAGGCTCCGGCATCGCGATTCAGTTTCGATGTACGCTCGATCAGGTCGTCGTCGAAGCTGCGCCCGTCTGCGAGTGAGCCGGGCGGACGTGCGGGGTCGAAAGGGGTATGCGCGTACAGCGGTGTCAGGTCGGAATCGCCTTTGAAATAGCGTTTGACGAGCGGGGGTGTGAGAGCGGGAACCGCTTCCACGCGGATTGTCACGTTATCAACCGGCAACGACGCGCTCCAGTCGAACCGGTTCTCCGATCGATACGCCGAGCCGCGTTGCCGCGCTTCCTTCGGACACGACGACCTCGAGCGTGTTCCAGCTGCCGAAGAGAAACGCGAGGTTCCCCTTGCTCGTATCCTGGAACGTGCGGATCCGGTTTCGAATCCGCTCCCACCCGAGCACCACCTGATACGGATCGTCCCCGCACCATTCTTCGACCATACCCTGGGTAAGGTTCGTCATGAGGTTCCCGAAGCTGTCGGCCCATACGACCTGCCCCGTGAGCTCGTCCCGCGTTCGAATGGGCGTCGGGATCGGGGACGGAATCAGGTCCGCCGTCGCGATCTCGTCGCCGAGGTCGCCCGGATCGACGCCGCCCGCCAGGCGCGCGGCTACCGGCGCAAAGAGATCGCGGCCGTGGAACGTCGGGCTGATGCGTTCGGCGAGCCACTTCTCTTCGCGCACATGAAACGCGTTCACTTCGACCGCGGTTCGAAGTACGTCGCCGAAGAGGCCGTTGTCGGGCCCTACATAATAGTGACCGTCCGCGCGCACGATCAGCGGAAGCCGGTCCATGCCGACGCCGGGGTCGACCACCGCAAGATGAATGGTCCCAGGAGGGAAATAGCGCGATGTGTTCGAGAGGACGTAGCCGGCCGGTCCCACGTCACCCATCATCAGTGAATGCGTGATGTCCACGATCTGAATCGACCGCGTGATGCTGAGCAGCACTCCCTTGACGCTCGCCACGTAGGAGCCTTCGCCGAAGTCCGTCAACAGCGTGACGATCGGTCTCTCCCGTCCGGTCATGATCTCCACACCTCCGCTTCGAATGCTTCCACAGTAGCTGTTTCCTTCCACATGGCAGGCGCGAGTCCGGCCTTCTCGCATGTCTCTTCGAGGAACTGCCGCTTCGTCCACCCGAATGTCGTCGCCACCTGCGGGAGGAGCAGTCCGGTTCGCGAGCCGTGCCGCACGATGAGTCCGTCGATCCCGAGTCGGATCTCTTCGGGATCGGCGATCGTGCGGGCCGGGCCGAGCGCGGAGATCTCGAAGGAAAGCTGCGGGAGCTCCTCCTCCGTGACCGGCGGAAACCGGGGATCGCGGAACGCCGCGTCGCGCGCCATGAGCGGGATGAGCGCGTAGAGCGGCTCGTCGCTCGCAATGCGACCGATACATCCGCGCAGCAGCGAGTTACGTTCGAGCGTCACGAAAGCCCCCCGCCGTTCGAGGAGAGCGCCTTCGCCCGGGGTTTCCGGTTCGTACGTTTCCCCCCGGAGCGCGCACGCGACCGCCTGTTCGGCGATACGGAGCAGCGTACGCCTGTCTTCCGGCGGAATCACCCGCTCCCTTCCCTGCTCCAGACGAATGACGAATAGCCGACGACTTCATCGCGGTCTCCCCCGCGGTCCCCCGAGTTTTCATAATGCAGAAAGCGGCACGCGCCCCCGCTTTGCTCCCGCGCGATAAGGGCCGCGGTCAGAATCGCGCCCGCCCCGCATGCTTCGATCTCGCCAAGTTCGAGACCGCGGGCCAGCTTCTCGAGATCCATCGCTTCCAGAAGCTCGAGCAGGAGGCCGTCAATCTGATTCGCGACATCGTACGGATGATAATGAGAGAGGTCGGAACTTGCGATATAAAGCGTATCCTTCGCGTCGAAAGTCTCGGAGAGATAACGTGCGAGATTCTCCGCGAACCCGAGATCGTGAGCCCCTATGATCAACGGAACGAGCGAGAAATCTCCCTCGATCGATTGCTGCAGGAAAGGCAACTGCGTCTCGATGCCGTGCTCGAGACGATGAGGCTCCGGGTCGACGTGAAAGAAGCCGGGCGCGCGCATCAGGAGCGCGGCGGTTCCCTCCTCGTCGATCGGGACGGCGCCGAGCGGCGTGCGGAAAGATCCCGCCGGATGCAGCGCGACTCCTGAAACCGACATCGTATGAGACGGGGAAAGCACCACGACGCGCGCGAACGACTTCCCGGCGACTTCGCGGTAGGAATGCCCGGCAACTCCGCCGCAGTATACGTATCCGGCGTGGGGTGAGACGATCGCGATGGTCTCGGCGCCCGCGTCGTCGTCCGCCTGCTCTTCCGCCTCCGCGAGAAACGCGGCAATGTCTTCACGGAGCTCGTCCGGATCCGAGGGATAGAAGCGGCCGGCAACGGCGGGAAGTCGATCCAGTAGGTCCGTCATGCGCGCCTCGCTCCTTTCCTCTTCGGCGGGCTCTTCGCGCCGACTTTCGTCACTCGCCTGAAGACGAGCGTGTTCTTCGCCTTCCCCTTCAGGCGGCGCGGAAAGTCCTCCATATAATGGAGACCGCGACTCTCCTTACGCCGTGACGCGCACTTGATGATGAGCTCGCCGACGAGAGCGATGTTGCGAAGCTCCACGAGATCGCCCATGAGCGCGTGTCGTTCGTACAGTTCTTCGACCTCCGCCCGGATCGGCGCCAGCTTCTGCGCCGCCTTCCGGAGATAGACCGTATTCCGGACGATGCCGACATAGTCCCACATGAGATTCCGGATCGCGTCCCAGTTGTGCGTAATGCTGACGCGGCTCCGTTTCACGACACGACGCTTCGGTGGTTTCGTGTAGGCCCTCGGGAAGGCGTTCGTGTCGAGCGATCGCGTCGCTTCTTCCGCGGCGCTCACCGAGTAGACGAGCGCTTCGAGCAGGCTGTTGGAAGCGAGCCTGTTCGCTCCGTGCACTCCCGTATGGGAGACTTCGCCGCATGCGTATAGCCGCGGCACGGACGTGCGCCCCTTGTAATCCGTGTTGACGCCGCCGCACATGTAGTGGGCGGCGGGAACGACCGGGATCGGTTCCTTCGTTATGTCGATGCCGAGCGAGAAGCACGTCTTGTGAATGTTCGGGAAGCGGCTCATGATCCGATCGGCGGTCATGTTCGAGAGATCGAGATAAACGTGACGGTCTCCACGCGTCTTCATCTCATGGTCGATCGCCCGCGCGACCGTGTCACGCGGGGCCAGGTCCTTCAGCTCGTGATAGCGCTGCATGAAAGGCTTCCCGTCGAGCGTGCGGAGGATGGCGCCCTCCCCGCGGACCGCTTCCGAGATCAGAAACGACTTGGCTTTCGGATGGTAGAGACACGTGGGATGAAACTGAACGAACTCGAGGTTCGAGAGGCGCGCGCCCGCGCGATACGCCATCGCGAACCCGTCGCCCGAGGCGATGTCGGGGTTCGTGGTGTAGACGTAAACCTTGCCGGCGCCTCCGGTGCCGAGCAGCGTCTTCCGCGCGAGAAACGTAGCGAGGCGTCCGTTCGAGAGGTCGAGCGTGTGTGCGCCCCAGATTTCGCCGTGATCGTTTCGCACGAGTTCGAAGGCGTGATGATACTCGTACATCTTGATACGGGGATGGCGTTTGATTTCGGCCAGGAGCGCGCGCTCGACTTCGCGGCCGGTGGTATCCTTGGCGTGGGCGATGCGGCGCTTCGAATGCCCGCCCTCGCGCCCGAGGTCGAACGCGCCGTCGGTCTGCGAAAAACGAACGCCCCACTCGGCCAGTTCGCGGACCAGCTCCGGTCCCTCTTCGACGATCTTGCGAACGGAACGTTCGTCGGAAAGCCCTTCACCGCAGACGAGCGTGTCTTTGATATGCAGTTCGAACGAGTCTTTCGGGTCGAGTACGGCCGCGATTCCGCCCTGGGCATAGTTCGTGTTCGACTCGAGGCTGCGCTTTTTCGTTACGATGCTGACGGTCCCCGCTTTCGCGGCTCGAATGGCGAACACGAGGCCCGCGATCCCGCTGCCGAGGACAAGAAAGTCGCTACGATGAGCCGCCAAAACGATCTCCCTTCAGCGCGCCCGCGATCCAGGCGCGGAATGCATCCTCTCCCCCGGTCCACTCGAGTTCGACCGATAACGCGTGAACGGCAAAACGCCGTCTCGCCTCGTCGGGAATCCGAAGCCAGTCTTTCTCCGTCGTCACGATTGCCGACCCTGCCGCGCGCGCATCCGACGCCAGAGCGGTGAGCTCCCTTCGCGTGAACCTGTGATGGTCACGGAACCCGCGATGACCCGCCACGCGGAAGCCGGAACGCCCGAGAAGCGAAAGGAAAGAATCCGGATTGCCGATCCCGCTGCATGCCCATATCGGGCGCGTGCCCCATTGTAGCGGATCCTCTTCGCCTCCGTCCGGCAGAATGACGCGGCCCGCCACGTATCGAAAGAGAGCGCGCGGGCTCCCGAAGCATGCCGCATCGAGCGTTTTCGCGCATGCGGGAGAGCGCCCGGCTGTTTCGTTCACGAGATGCCAGTCCGCGACGAGGCCGCGGCCCGGCTGTTCGCGGAGCGTCCCGGCAGGGATAAGCCGACCGTTTCCGAACGGCTCGCTGCCGTCCAGTACGATAAGCTCGCGCGTGCGCGCGAGCCTGCGATGCTGCAGTCCATCGTCGAGCAGGATGATATCGGGATCGAATGCGCGGCAGGCATAGTCGCCCGCCTCGAAACGATCCGCCGCCAGGACGATCGGAGTGTCCGGAAGTCTGCGACGAAGCAGGATCGGCTCGTCGCCGTAGAGAGCGGCATCGAGACCGGCCGGCTCCTCGTCGGTCGGGACGACGACCCGCGACTTCTCGGACCGTCGGCCGTAGCCGCGCGAGAGGATCGCGGGCCGGGCGCCGAGCGCACGAAGCTCGGCTGCGAGAAACGCCGTGACAGGGGTCTTGCCGGTCCCTCCCACGGTCAGATTACCGATGCTCCACACCGGAACCGGAAGCGTGCGAACAGGCAGAATGCCGCGGTCGTACAGGGCGTGCCGAAGACGAATGCCCGCTCCGTAGATCGCGCTCAGCGCCAGTCCGGTCGCTCCCCCGATCGGCTTCACGCAAGCACCCCCCGCGCGACGAGTTCGTGAACGAGACGGCGTGATGCCCCGCGGTTCGATTCGAACATGGCGCGCGCACCGTCTGCCATCATTTCGCGATCCGGATCGTTCCCGAGCAGCGTCAGGATCGCGTGCCCCAGTTCGGGGCCGCTTCGTACTTCCCGTCCCCCGCCGCTCGCGAGGAGCGCGTCGGCGAGGTCGCGGCAGTTCTGCATGTGGGGGCCGAAGAGTACGGGCGTTCCGACGCGAGCGGCTTCGAGGGGGTTATGGCCGCCGTGATCGGCAATCGATCCGCCGATGAACGCGACGTCCATCGCTGCGAAGAACGAAGCCTGTTCGCCGATCGTGTCGAGCACGATGCGCGGGGGAAGCGGGTTGTCGGACTTCGATTCGGCGCCCTTTTCCTGCCCCCGTTCGCTCCATCGAGAGAAACCGCGGTCTCTCGCGGTTCGTAGAAACGGCGAGCGGTCCGGGTGGCGCGGGCCGACGACGAATCGGGCGGAGGGACATTCGCCCGCGATCATGGCGATCGCCTCTTCGACGGCGTTCTCTTCGCCGGGGCGAACCGAGGCGAACAGGATCCAGCGTTCCCCGGGCCGCCGCGTAATCGGTGAATCCGCGTCCGGCGCATCCTGGTCGGCCTTCGTGTTGCCGTGCACGAATACCCGATCCGTCTGCGCTCCCCACTCTCGAAACCGGGCGGCGTCGGCTTCGGTCTGACAACCGACTGCGGCGAGCCGCGAAACCGCTTCGCGATAGAGCGCTGCGGCCCGCTTCATGCGACCGTGCGAGCGCGCGGTGATTCTGCCGTTCCCGATCGCGACCGGGAATCCTGCATCATGAGCGACGCGAATCAGGTTCGGCCAGAGTTCCGTTTCCATCAGCAGGAGCGCGCGGGGCGCAAGCGCGTTCGTGGCGCGCTTCACGCACCCGGGGAAATCAGCGGGGGCGAAGAGTACGCGCGCCGGTTGCGCGAACCGCCCGGCGCGCGCCCGGCCCGTTCTCGTGGTCGCGCTGAGTACCACCGGGGGCGGCTCCGGAAGCCGCGCGATCTCGTCCAGTACGGGTTCGACACCGGTCATCTCGCCGGCCGAGGCCGCGTGCATCCAGAGAGGGCGTGCAGGAAGCGGACCGGCGCCGTAGTGCCCGAGTCGTTCGTTTCGTTCGCGGGGATCTCGCACGAGCAGACGCGCGATCAGCGGCGCGAGAGGGTCGGCGAGTGTCGTCGCGATCCGGTAGAGGCCGCCGGTCATGTCGTCGCCTCCTCCGTGCCGCTCGCGATACGGTCGGCGCGCTCCGTCAGGTCGAGCATCGCGCGCTCTACACGGCGGCGCGTCTCTTCGAACTGCTTGTCATCGAGGTCGTCGGCAATCTCGATCGGTGTCCCGTACGCCACGACGAGGCGCGTGAACGGCGCCGGGATCTGGAACCCGTCCCACGACGACAGCACCCGTTTGCTGCGCGAGGCGCTCGTCAGCGGAAGTACGGGGATGCCGGCGCGCTGCGCGATGCGAAGCACGCCCGCCTGCGTGACGTGGCGCGGTCCGCGCGGTCCGTCGGGCGTGATCGCGAGGTCGCACCCCTCCTTCGCCCTCTTCGCCATCTGCAGAATCGCGCGCGCCCCTCCCTTTCCCGTCGAGCCGCGAACGGAGCCGTTGCCGAGGCTCTTCGTCACGCGCCGGATGATTTCCCCGTCCTGGTGGCGGCTGATCAGGATCTGTATGTTCCGCCCGCGATGCGTGTAGGCGAGCGGAAGCAGCCTGCCGTGCCAGATCGCGAGTATGACGTTCCGTCCTTCCGCCCGGCACGCTTCATGGCTCTCCACGCCGACCCATTGCACGCGCCACGTCGCTCCGAGAAGGCGGATGAGCCAGGGACCGAGCAGCGTGCCGGCATGAAACAGAATCGTGCGCATGACCGGTTTCACGGAGACCGGTCCGTTTTGTCCGCGGCGTCCGCGACGGCGATCACCGCTTCGGCCGCCCTCGCGGAAGCGCCGCCCCCCCCGAGGAGCCGGCGCACCCCGTCGAGTTCCGTTCTGATTTCCGCGAGCGTCTCGTCGTCCCGCAGCCAGGAGCCGGCGACTTTCACGACATTGGCCGCATTCGCTTCGCCCTGGATGAGCTCGGGTACCACGCGCTTCTTCGCGAGTATGTTGACCATGCCGATATGATCGACGCGCACGAGAAGCCGGCCGAGCAGATAGGAAAGGGGCTTTACTTTATAGATGATGATCATGGGCGTTCGCAGTACCGCGGCTTCGACCGTCATCGTACCTGAAGCCAGGATCGCGAACCGGGAGGCGCCCAGCAGGTCGTATGTCGCGTCGCGGACCCGCAGAATCGGTGTGTCGTCTCCGCCCGCGAGGATCGCGTCGTACGCCGCATCGTCGACCGTAGGCGCGGCCCCCAGCACGGCGTGAAAGCGTTCGCCGTTCGCGCGCAGGGCCGAAACGGCGTTCCGCATCACGGGCAGCAGTGATTCCACCTCGTGCGTCCGGCTTCCCGGAAAGAGCGCGACGATCGGCAGGTCGTCTTCGATTCCGAGCGTCGCGCGCAATTCGCCGGGCGATCGCTCCGCTTTTGCGAGATCGATCAGCGGGTGTCCCGCATAGGTCACCGGAATGTTCTCTTTGCGATAGATTTCTTCTTCGAACGGAAACGTGACGATCATACGGCTTACGATCGATCGGATCTTCGGAACCCGCCCCCATCCCCAGGCCCAGATCTGGGGGCTCACGAAATAGGCGACCGGAAAGTTCTGATTCGAAACGAAACGGGCGAGCCGCATGTTGAAACCGGGGTAGTCGATCGGGACGAAGACCGACGGGCGTCGCTCGAGCACGAGCTGCTTCATTCGCTTCATCGCGCGAAAGAAGAACGGCAGTCGGGCGAACACTTCCGCGAATCCGAGAACGGCGAACTCTCTTGTCGTGTAAAGGAGTTCGACACCCTCCTGCCGCATCTTCTCGCCGCCGGTTCCCCAGAGAACGATGTCGGGCTCGATGCGCTTCAACTCGCGCGCCAGCTCCGCGCCGTAGAGATCGCCCGAGGCCTCCCCCGCGACGATCAGCACGTTCCGCGGCATCAGTGGCTCCCCCGCCAGAACTGCACGAGAGCGAGCGCGACGATCAGAGCAAGCA